>NZ_NFJG01000189.1:0-4204 GCF_002159755.1 Bacteroides sp. An269 | reverse complement strand
CTGACGAAGAACAGGAGCGAAAAAGACCAAAAAATCGCCCAAAGCACACACGAAAACGGATACATCAAGCCAAGAAAAACTTTTTGGAGAAATTCAAAACAGCTTCTTATAATTCGCCCAAGTAAGGAGAAGGATCTAATTCCTTGTTTTGAATCAGTTCGTAAATGTGCCATGCCATTTCAGAAAAATTAGTGTCCAGCTCTTGCATGGTCTTGAGCCTCTCTGTGAGCTGTTGTTTGGAGGTAAAGACAGCTCCCCGTATCATATAGTGGAGTGCTTTTTCTATTTTTCCAAGACGGTAATAGCAATATGAGATAAGATAGCTTATTTTAAACGAGTCCTGATAATCGTGTTTTTCTATCTTTTTGAATGCTTCCAGGGCTTCTTTAAAGTGAAATGCCTGAAAGTAGATAACACCGATATCAAACCATGTATCCTGGATGTTGTAGCTGTAGGCTTCGGCCTTTTTAAAAGATTTCTTGGCAGAGCTTGTGTCGTTGTAGAGTAGGGATAATTCTCCTTTCAGCAGGTAGAACTGATGGTATTTGTCGTTGTATTGCAATCCCAATTCAATGGTTTCGTAACATGCTGTTATTTCTTTGGTGCGCAAGCATGCTAACGCGTGTTTGTAGCAGATTTCTGCCATGTCTACAATTTCGCTTGCTGTAATGCGGTGGTCAAGAATAAGTTGGGTATATTGTTTCATCTTGTCATAGTCCAGCAAGTCGAAATAAATGGATGCCAGTATGTACCATATCGGTTCTTTTTCCCGGACGTGCTTTTCGATGTATTCAAGGCAGGGAATTGCTTCGTGCAGTTGTTCCAGCATCAAATGGCAATCGACTTTCAGTTTCCAGGTGGTAAGGTTTGTCTCGTCTGCTACCATGGCAAAATCAATGGCTTCGAACATCTTGTCATATTCCTTGGTCTGGGCATAGCAGCGGGCAAGGTTTTGCCAGCTGTTCACGTCATAGGGTTCTTCGTCCAGAATGGCGTTGAAGCATTGGAGGGCCTGGTCGTAGTGTTGGATTTCAAACTGGTACAGTCCCATAAGTTCCAGGGCTTCCAGATTATCCGGATTTTCATTCAAGGCTTTTTGTATCCATGGGTAAGCATATTTTTTTTGCTGATAATCGGTGTACAGCTGTGCGATATCGAGTATAGTGTCGATGTGCGGATAATCTTCATAGAGTTTGTTCAGTGTTGCCTGTGTCTGGCTCATGTCGTTTTTTTGCAGGTATAGTTCGGCATAGAGCAGCTGGGTATCGTAATCGTTTTGATAGGGGAGGTTATGAATCAGCAGATCCGCTTCGTCTGTATTCCGGCCGCTAAGCAGGGAGTGGCATTTGAAGACAAGCACGTCCTGATTTTCGGGATAGAGGGACAAGGCATAGTCGATGGCTTTGTCCGAGGCGTATGGATTTCCTTTGCTGGCATAATATTCGGCAATGAGTGTCAGGTCATCGGCGTCGAAATAGGTGCGTGTGCCTTCGCGTACCATGTTTTCGTATTTGGCAAGGGTTTCCTTGAAGTCCGGTTGGTTAAAAATAGAGGATGGATCTTCTTTCATGGATTAGTCTTTTGTTTATGAATTAGCAGGGTAAACAAGTGCTCCTGGTACACAAATGCCCGACAAGTGCATCGGGGATGCAAGATACTTGTCTTTTTATGGCATTTGTGGATAAAGAGCACTTATATATTGGTCATTTCCGGCTGATTTTGCTCCAGGTATCCTTGAGCGATACAGTGCGGTTGAACACCAGATGCTCTGGAGTTGAATCTTTGTCGGGTGTGAAATAGCCGATACGCTGGAACTGGAGGTAATCGAGCGGCTTGCTGTCGGCGAGGAATTTCTCTACGTAGCATTCTTGCAGTATATTCAGCGAGTCGGGATTGATCATCTCTTTCATGGCTTCCAGTGCCGAGCAGTTCTTTTCTTCGCGGATAGCCGCCATAGCGTCGCGCGGGTTCTCCACCTTCCATAAGCGGTCGTACAGGCGCACTTCCGCTTTCAGGCAATGGTTGCAACTCACCCAGTGCAGGGTGCCTTTCACCTTGCGGTTGGCTTCGGGCATGCCGCTCTTGGTATGCGGGTCGTATTCGGCATATACCTCGATGACATTTCCGTCTTCGTCTTTCTTGCATCCGGTACATTTCACGATGTACGCGTTCTTCAGGCGCACTTCCTGTCCCGGCGTCATGCGGAAGTATTTTTTCGGCGCGTTCTCCATAAAGTCTTCACGCTCTATCCAGAGTTCGCGGCTGAACTCGATGGTATGGGTAGGCGAGTTCGGGTCTTCGGGATTGTTGATGGCTTCCATTTCCTCCACCTGTCCTTCGGGATAGTTGGTCAGGATGAGCTTCACCGGATTCAGCACTGCCGACACACGGGTGGAACGGGCATTGAGGTCTTCGCGTACCGCGCTTTCCAGCAGGGCGAAATCGTTCAGCGCATCGTAGGTGGTATATCCTATCTTGTCCACGAATTTATGGATGGATTCGGGCGAATAGCCTCTCCGGCGGAATCCGCACAGGGTCGGCATACGGGGATCGTCCCATCCGTTTACCAGTCCTTCTTTCACCAGAATCAAGAGGTTGCGCTTGCTCAGCAAGATGTAACTCAGGTTCAACTTGTTGAACTCGTACTGGTGCGGGCGGTTATCGTCTAGGTCCTTGCCTTCTTTCACCCAGTCTACAAACAAATCGTACAAGGGGCGGTGGGGCACAAACTCCAGCGTGCAGAGCGAGTGGGTCACCCCTTCGAAATAATCGCTTTGCCCGTGGGCGAAGTCATACATCGGGTATGCCTTCCATGTATCACCTGTGCGGTGGTGCGGGGTCTTCACCACACGGTAGATAATCGGGTCGCGGAAGTGCATGTTCGGGCTTGCCATGTCAATCTTGGCACGGAGCACCATCTTGCCTTCCTCTATCTCGCCGGCGTTCATCTTCTGGAACAGGTCGAGGCTTTCTTCCACGGGGCGGTTGCGGTACGGGCTTTCCGTTCCCGGCTGGGTCGGCGTACCTTTTTGAGCCGCTATCTCTTCCGAGGTCTGTTCGTCCACATACGCCTTTCCTTCCTTGATGAGGCGGATGGCGAAGTCCCACAATTGCTGGAAGTAATCGGACGCATAATATTCATTTCCCCATTGGAATCCCAGCCACTGGATGTCTTCCTTGATAGATTCTACGTATTCCACGTCTTCCTTCGTGGGGTTGGTATCGTCGAAGCGCAGGTTGCATACGCCTCCGTATTTCTTGGCGATGCCGAAGTCCATGCAGATGGCTTTGGCATGGCCGATGTGTAAGTATCCGTTCGGTTCGGGCGGGAACCGGGTCTGTACTTTTCCCCCGTTCTTGCCTTCTTTCAAGTCTTTCTCCACAATTTGTTCGATGAAGTTCAGGCTTTTCTTTTCTGAACTTTCCGTTGCATTCATTTCAGTCATAGCGCTTTCTTGTTTTTACACTTATCGGTTGCAAAAATAGTGATTCTTTTTCTAAATAGAAAAATGTAAAGAATAAAATGCGTGATGCTTCTATGGTGCACGGGACGGTAGGGGCAGCTCAGGTCTTACGGAAGCTTCACATACACCCGGTGCGGCGCGCGTCCTTCGATGCCGATAAGGTGTGCTTCCGTCCACTTGTTCAGGTCGCGCCAGGCGGTGGTCTTGGGCAGTCCTGCCAGTTCGCCGTATGCTTTCAGGGTGATATAGGCGTGGCTTTCCAAATACGACTGGAGGAGCTGCAGCCTTTCTTCTTCCGAATGCACCTTGGGATTCCGTAAGATTTTCTTTCCGGAAGGCGCGCGGAGCACGTTTCCCTGGCATTGCTTGGTGAATTTCTTCGAAGCCGTGAGCCTTACTTTGGCGAACCGGATAGACTGGGCATGCACATCCGAGGGGTCGTACACCTCCGTATTGGCTTTGAGCGAGATCGAAGCCGTGCCGATGTTCCCTATCTGCACCCGGTATCCGTCCGACAAGTATTGTGCGGTCCAATATTCTATTTCGTCCATCACGGCAAGGATGGTCCCCTTGGTCAGTCCCGAATGGTTGGCGATTTGTTCGGTCAGCTTCTCGAACGTAACCGTCCCTCTCGACACGATTTTAGGGTAAAGGCGTGGTGTGGTGTCTTCCGCATTGGCAGAAGGCACAGGCAAGAAATCATAAAGAGCATCCATGATAATATGATACATTAAGGTTTA
>NZ_NFJG01000188.1:0-4231 GCF_002159755.1 Bacteroides sp. An269 | reverse complement strand
CCGGATGACCCTGATTCCGGGCTTCCACCGCCTTCCTCCGCCCTTTCCGCTACGCTCCAAGGACGGAGGAAGGCGGTGGCGGAGTTGCACTTCTAACTTGACGGTGGGGTTACGATTCCATTCACCCCATTCAGAAAGAAGGGTGTCATAATAGTTATAGATACAATTAATGTTATATTTCATAACTTTCTAAGCATTATAACGTGTTCATACTCTATTTTACTATTTTTCTTGTTTCTAGGAATAGATGTTCGATGGTCTTTTATTACATACTTATAATAACCGAAGCTTTCGTATCCCACTTCTATTGCTAATTGTTGAATAATTTCATGGGTTGGTATTTCTACTCCTTTTATAGTGTTATCTCCAATTATAACATGGTATTCCCCATGTTTTTTTAAGACATTATGTACACATGCGAGGTTTTTATACATGTCATTAAAATATGCTTGGCATGTTAATGCTCTCAGCTTATCCCTATCGACAATTTTGTCAAAATATGGTGTAAAATATTCTTTTACCACTTCAGAAATCTCTTGGGTACGTCTTCTTTCATGTCCAACTTGTTTCTCTCTTAATCTATTTGCAATATTATTGTCAATTGTTCCACAGAATGCACTTTCCACCTTAATACAACGAGTGTAATCTAATGCATTTATGTATGGTGGGGAAGAAATAGCAATATCTATAATGGGGCTTTCTAATAGAAAATCTGTCGCATCATCACCAATCCAGTTAATCCTTCTATTTGCTTTTTTTGAAGACAACATTTCTTGCATAGCAACAAAATGTACATTAAAGCTGTACATGAAGGAAGACTCAACATCTTTTGTCTCTTTCGGATACTTTGTTGAAATATAAGGCTTCAATGACTGTCTTTCCATTAATGATACAGGCTTAATTGCATCTGCATAAGTCACCATAAAAAAAGGCCGATATTTCTTTGGAGCAATAGATATTATGGCAGATTTCAATTTCAGTAAATTCGATAAGTCTTCTTTCTTAAACCAGCGTTTTATACCTGATAGATTAGGAACCTCTGCCTCTTCAAACGTTTTCCAATCGCTAATTAATGATGCCTGTACCTCATTTATCTCATTCAGTTCACTTTTGCTGAATATGGTTGAACTTACTTCTGCCACCATTCTGGCAAACGGGTCCATCTCTAATCCATAAGGATTATTTCCACTAATAACAGTTTCTACAGCAGTTGTACCACTCCCCATGAAAGGATCAAGAACGTTCATGTGTTTCTTGCCAATTGAAGCAAGGATGGCACGGGGTACCAAAAAAATGCTTCTTGCAGGATATCTATTGTATATTCTGTTCCCATATTCTTTAACATTTCTAGAAGAGGGAAAAGAGATTTCTTCCCCCCAGCCCAGTCTATACGGATTATATAAATCGATTTCTATTTTGTTTCTCCTATCCATTTGAGTACTACTAAACTTTCACGAACATATTTTTTTTCATAATCTGATAATAATATCATTTGTTGAGATGATGCTATTACCTTTCTATATACCTTAATATTAATGCATTTATAGCCTAATTCTTCTGCCTGCCTTGCAAGAATAACATCTGTTGCTATTGGAGTCCCACCATAGACGGAATTACCAACGACAATGCCGACGGTGGCTCCTTCATTAAGATTCTTTGAAAGATTAAAAAGAAATTTACCCATATCAGAAAAATAACCTTTTAACATGGGAATAATATTGTTACTCCATAAATCTTTCTTTTCAAGAATTGGCACAATCAAATTGTTTATAATATCAGTCCCATAGGTCTCATTTCGTGGGTTCCACCGATAGTGGACATGACTTATTACAGATTTGTCTCTAAACAGTTTTTGATCTTCTTTTGTAGTAAAAAAACCTCCAACCCATAATTCAGTTAGATAGACCTTGCTATAATCAAAACAATTCGCATACGGAGGAGATGTTAATACAATGTCTGCTTTTGAAGGTAGAGCATACCCCTCAAGGTTACTTTGATAAAAGATAGTTGTTTCGCCTTTAAGATTTGTGTTCTTAATATCGCCAATGTACATCGATAATCTTCCAACCAATTTCTCCTTTAGAGCGCTAAATGACAGCGGTTTTGGAAGCATTCTTTTTTTCTTAACACCATTACCATTTTTGTGATGCGTTGATATTTCTTCTATTAGGGACAAAAGGGCCAAGGAAAACAAATTCCGAACAGTTTCATCACCTCTTTTTGAAATATAACTTTTAATTTGTAGTAGAGAATTCCACGTTGTTTCATCAAAATATTTAACAATCGTTTTATTGTCAATCGACAAGGTTATTGGCCACTTCTCAATCGACTCAAATAAATTGATTTCATTAACGAAGTGCTCTACCTCGATGTCAGAGTAATGCCTTGTTTTAACAGTAGATGCAAAAATGCCTAATGGATTGACATCCATAAGATATGCATTGTACCCCATTTTATTAGCTTCAAGTCCTGTCGTTCCGACTCCACCAAAGGGATCGAAAATAATATCTTCTGAAGATCTTGAATATTTTGAAACGAATTCATTCACGAAGGATGGAGAGAAGCCTTCTTTATATCCATACCATCTATGAATTGGCGTTCTTAATGATTCGTTAAAATTGACGGGTGTATCATAAGTACCAATGGTAAGTCCCATTGGATTATATTTGTTTTCAAGAGCTTGATAGACATCCATCAAACGCGCTTTTAGTATTTTATTTTCTTGCGTCATTGCTAAGACGTTATGTAATTCTATTCCATTTTGTTATCTGTCAGCAAGTCCTTCATATTGACATTTAGAACTTTTGCAATCTTATTTAATGTTTGAAGGTCTGGCTGTGATGCATTTGAGCACCATCGGCTTATGGTTGTAGTGCTAACGCCAAGTTGCTCTGCAAGCCATTTACCAGTTTTCTTCTGCTCAACCAGTACCACCTTTAATCGATTCAAATCGTCCATTGTAATTTTATTTAAGTTCAATGCAAAGGTATTAACATTTTTCGGAATAGCCATTATAGGCTTTTTTTTTATGCTTCTATAACGAATCGCATATAGCAAATCAGATTTGCAATCGTTTATTACTATGTGTATTGTATATAGAAATTGAGTTCTACCCCCCTATTGTATCACTTACCGCCATAACTTTATTTGATAATTTATAATTCTTTATTTATTATGACAATTTTATCCAATTTATCAAAAGTAGTATCAATAAACGTGCGGCTTATTATTTTGGTTGTACGGATTGGTTGAATGCCATCATATTGTTTACGAAAGTATTGCGGTTCAAAAGCAAGATGAAGGTAATAGACCTCTGTATCTCCCTCCATTTGCTTCGCTTCCTTTGACATGATGGTTCTGACCCTAATTATCTTATAGGTATCACGAATACCTTCTCCTTTAAAATAAGGCATGAAGTAATGTAGATTTTGCAAAGCAATAGTTGTGGGGATATGTGATATAAGGTGGCATTACCATCCTTGAAACTTTGCAAATAACCTTTATGGCTACTGTTTGTAATAAGGCCTATAAGCACTCGATTATAGACTTCTACAAATGTCCCTTTTTGTGGTATTACCTTGGATATAGTCTCATGAGACTTCATACTGAGCAGTTCTTCTATAAAGTTCTCCAAAAGTAATCGGTTATGTGTGTCTTTCGGACGGAGTGGAAATGCACCGGTATTTACCTCATCTATATAGTCTTGCGGAACTTAGATACGGCAACATCAGTAGGTTCACCATTGCCTGGGAAAAGAATATATCCTCCTATAACTTCTTTTTTCAATGTATCCAATTGGGTGGTCCTTGTAATAGATTGTATCACGATATCTGTGTGTTTGGTTAATCGCATCTTCGGGTGGAACATCAACGCCATTTCTGTCTTTTCCATCAATACGATACTTCGCATCAAATGGATATGTCATTATCATGCCTTCCTGCAAATCGTTCTTGGTAAGCTGCAGTATAATGTCCGGTTTCTAAGGTACGGTTGGTACTACCAAATCTGTTATGCCAACAGAGCTATTTTCATTTTCCGAACTTTTTTTTTGGGGGGGGGTATAGATGAGTTCCGCCAACTCTACATTGTTTTATTTTAGGCATTTGTACCTATTAAATTAAATATTCAAGTTTCGCAAGTTAATAGATAACCTTCTTCTTGGGATATAAAAGAGGCACAGGGATTTCCGCATATCGCAGAAAATGAGTAATTTTATAGTTGCAAATCAAAA
>NZ_NFJG01000187.1:0-4398 GCF_002159755.1 Bacteroides sp. An269 | reverse complement strand
AGGAAGAGCGGCTCGCCTTGCTTCAATCGTATCTGGAGAGCCACGACTATATCACCCGTGCGGAATATGGCGCTTTGACGGGGCTGCTGAAATACAAAGCTTGGCAGGATCTGGACAAATGGGTGAAAGCGCACCTTATCGACATCAAGGGGCGTGCTCCTCACCGGGTGTATGTGAAGCGTAAGGGGCAGGATGACGGGCTTTAGTTTTTCAATATAGCAAGACGCGGTTTCTAGTTATATCATGCGCGGTACAAGTTCGTGTATTTTCTTACCATAGAGGACACTGAGCACTCGGAGGAAAAATTTAAAAGACTCTGTGTGCTGTGTCCTCTGTGGTAAAACAGTTATTTTACACCGGTTTGCTACATAGAGCTTCCTTCAGTTAACATAGACTTTAATAAAGTATGTTTCGAACAGCATCTGGGCTTCCTCCAGTTCTTCGGGTGTATTTTGAGGAACCTTTTTTAATTGGTAATCCAGACCCATTGCTTCGTACTTATGAACGCCTAGTGTGTGGTAAGGCAGGATTTCTACTCGTTCTATCATCCGGTAAGGATGGAAATGGGCTCCTAAATCCTTGATGTCTTCACGAAATGAACTGTAGCCTGGAACTAGCACGTAACGCAACCAGAAGGGCTTTTCGTTAGCTTCCAGCCAGGCAGCCGTTTCCAGCGTTTGGGCATTGCTATGACCGGTCAGCCGGCGATGGCGTATATCATTAAATTCCTTTACATCGAGCAGTACCAGGTCGGTCAGTGTCAGCAGTTCCTTCACATCTTCGTTCCAGATGCTTCCATTTGTGTCCAGACAGATATGAATGCCCTCTTTCTTCAGCATCCGGAACAGAGGTATCAAGTCTTTTGCCTGGATCGTAGGTTCTCCTCCGCTGAAGGTGATGCCGCCTTTCTTGCCGAAAAAAGGTTTTTGATTTGTTGCCATCCGCAAAATGTCTTGGGGATCCGTGGCCTTGCTTTCACCTTGCGGATTGATGGTGTCGGGATTGGCACAATACAAGCACCGGAAGTTGCACCCTTGCAAAAAGACTACCAGACGGATGCCAGGTCCGTCGTAAGTGCCCAACGATTCGTATGAATGTACTTTTATTGCCATTATTATTTTTTACTTTGGACACGGAGACGCACTGGTGTTGAGCTTCTTTGTGGATGATCAGGTCACCTTGTGTCCCGTGTCCAATTGTTAAACTATTTTACATCCGTTCGTGGAAACTGCGTGAGATAACCTCCAACTGGTGCTCGCGGCTTAGCTTGATGAAGTTGACCGCATAGCCCGATACGCGGATGGTGAGTTGCGGGTATTTTTCAGGATGCTCCATCGCGTCTTCCAGCATTTCACGATTCAGCACATTCACGTTCAGGTGGTGTGCCCCTTTTACGAAATATCCGTCCATTAATGTCACCAGGTTTTCAATGCGACTTTCGCGGTCTACACCCAGTGATTTCGGAACGATGGAAAACGTGTTGCTGATACCATCCTGTGAGTCGCGGTAACGTAATTTTGCCACCGAGCTGAGTGATGCTACGGCTCCGTTCTTGTCACGCCCGTGCATCGGGTTCGCTCCAGGGGCGAATGCTACTCCTTTGGCACGTCCGTCAGGGGTGGCGCCTGTTTTCTTGCCGTACATCACATTTGAGGTGATGGTCAGGATGGAGAGTGTCGGCTTGGCGTGTTTGTAGACGGGCAACTTTTTCAGTTCTTCGTCGAAGTAATAAATCAAGTCTACCGCCAAATGGTCCACGCGGTCATCATCGTTCCCGAAGCAGGGGAACTCGCCTTCGATGTCGAAACCTTCGGTCAGTCCGATATCGTTACGGCGTGCTTTTACCTTGGCATATTTGATAGCAGAAAGCGAGTCTACTGCGATTGACATACCGGCCACTCCGTATGCCAGGTTAATTTCCGGGTCGGTGTCAACGAAGGCCATCTGCGCTTTCTCGTAATAATATTTGTCGTGCATGTAATGGATGATGTTCATCGCGTCGTTGTATACGCGCGCCATCTCTTTCAGTACTTTCTTGTAGTTGGCAAGCACTTCCTCGAAATTCAGCTCATCGTTACTTAATACCGGAATATCTTTCACCATCACTGTGCCCGTATTTTCGCAACGTCCGCCGTTGATGGCAAGCAAGAGTGCCTTGGCCAGGTTGCAGCGTGCACCGAAGAATTGGATATGACGGCCGATGTCTTGATACGACACGCAGCAGGCAATACCGTAATCGTCCGAACCGCGCACCTCGCGCATCAGGTCGTCGTTTTCGTACTGGATGGAAGATGTATCGATGGATACTTGTGCGCAGAAATCCTTGAAGCCTTCGGGTAGCTGCGGGCTCCAGAGCACGGTCAGGTTCGGTTCGGGCGAAGGCCCTAGGTTGTACAGTGTCTGTAAGAAGCGGAAGGAGGTCTTTGTCACTTTCACCCGTCCGTCATTGAAGCGTCCGCCGATGGACTCGGTTACCCATGTGGGGTCGCCTGCGAAAATATCAGTGTACGCCTGCATACGTAAGTGGCGCACCATACGGAGTTTGATGACAAATTGGTCAATCAGTTCCTGTGCGTGTGCTTCATCCAATGTTCCGTGAGCAAGGTCATACTCGATGTAGATGTCGAGAAATGATGACACGTTGCCTAGCGACATTGCTGCTCCGTCTTGCTCTTTCACGGCAGCCAGGTAGGCCATATATACCCATTGTACCGCTTCCTGTGCCGTTTCGGCCGGACGGCTCAGATCGAGTCCGTATTGTTCTCCCAGTATCTTTATTTCTTTCAAAGCCTTGATTTGCTCCATCACTTCCTCACGCAAGCGGATGCGCTCATCAGTCATCGGGCTGGTCAGGTGACGCAGGTCGTCCTGCTTCGCTTCTATCAGTCGGTCCAGTCCGTACAAAGCAAGGCGGCGGTAGTCACCAATGATTCGTCCGCGTGCGTAGTTGTCGGGAAGTCCGGTGAGGAATCCCAGCGAGCGGAATGATCGGATTTCTTCAGTATAAGCATCGAATACACCATCGTTGTGCGTCTTGCGGTAATGCGTGAATATATCCTTTACCTTCGGGGCTACTTCCGTTCCGTTTTCGCGGCAAGCTTTCTCTACGACCTTGATGCCTCCGAAGGGCTTGATGGCACGGCGCAGCACCTCGTCGGTCTGCAAGCCGACGATTACTTCATTGTTTTTATCGATGTATCCTGGAGCAAACGACGTGATAGTAGAGACGGTAGACGGATCGAGCGAGCGCACGCCGTTGTTGGCACGTTCTTCGGCAAGTGCTTCCAGACATTTGTTCCATACGGCTTTGGTACGTTCGGTGGGACCGGTCAGGAAAGATGCGTCGCCCACATAAGGAGTAATGTTAGTCTTTACGAAATCGGTAACGTCGACGTGATGATTCCAACGTCCCGGTTTGAAATTCATTGTCATAAGGCAAGAAATAATTAAAATGTGATATACTTGTTTTTCCTAAAAACGGATGCAAAGGTACGGAAAATCCCGATACGGCGCAATACCTGAAAATGGGGATAAGCACATGGAGGGTTGCAGTCCTTTCATTTACACACAGATGGCCCGCTATCTTTCTCATCACACAAACGGAAATGCCTCAAAAATTCACCCCAAATCATCGCACGATAAGTTCGAAACAGTTTCATAATTCTCTTCCTAATTTATCAGGAAGAAAGATTTGGGGATATTTGATGCCTAATCCCGACAGGTCTATTGATGATACATTGCAATATGAACGTTAATTGATTTTGGGGAAGCAGCAGTTTTCTCTTTATTTTTGTATCATTGATTGATCTTTCTATCTTGATTCTGTCTTTTTCTTACCGAGAGGACTATGCGAAAAGTGCAAAAAAAGTGCGTGAAAAGTTTGCACAAGTCAAAAACTCCATCTATCTTTGCACCGCATTTGAGAGAAAATGTGTTTTCAAAAATGACACAAACAAACGGAAGTTTGGGTGAGTGGCTGAAACCAGCAGTTTGCTAAACTGCCGTACGGGTTACCGTACCGGGGGTTCGAATCCCCCAGCTTCCGCTGTAACTACTGGACAGAAATGGACAGTGATAGGATAGGGATCTGCAAATTATTGATTTGTAGGTCTTTTTTTTATGGTCAGAAGTCCTATAGGAAAATGACACTTAGGAACCTTTAATATTTTGTATAGATAAACAGCCCACAAATGCCTTATCACAAGAATGCAACTCATGAGAAACTTTTGGATCTGCTTCCACACAAATGGAAGTTGAAACATCCGGAAAGTATATTGACAAAACAACATGGGTATCTGACAACTAATGCCATATGCAACATATAGGTTCAACAAAATAATAGCGACTGAAACTATTAGGTTCATAGTGACAGTCGCTATTGTTGTATATAAAGGTTTA
>NZ_NFJG01000186.1:0-4548 GCF_002159755.1 Bacteroides sp. An269 | reverse complement strand
AAGTTCCGCCTGAAGAAGCATCTGAGCGATACTCTGCAAGACGGTCTTCCGGATGAAATGACACTCGACAGATGGGTGGCAGAGTTCTGAAAAATGAAAATGTAGATTTGGGGTTTGGTGTAAAACGTATGATAAACCATTGTATATTAATATAATACATGGATTTTTATTCTGATTAAAATGTAGATATACTTTTTATACACTTTTAATTTGTATATACTAACTTTGTGGTCGGAATAGATAATCGTAAACAATAAGAGTAATATACAATGAGATTTATTAAAGTATTTTTGTTTGTGCTGACAGGAATCATACTACCTGTCAGTTTATCCGCACAGACAGTAAGCGGAAAATTGATTGACGAGAACAGCCAACCGTTGCCATACGCCAATGTGGTGCTGTTGTCATTGCCGGATTCAGCGTTTGTAAATGGAACCATTAGCGGTGAGGATGGTTCTTTCACACTGGAGTCAACATCGGAAAATCAGATAGTGAAAATATCCTCTATCGGATATAAGACCGTATGTAAGCCTGTATCTCCGGCCAATATCGGTATCGTGCAGCTCGTATCAGATGCACAACAATTAGGGGAAGTTGTTGTAAAAGCAGACTTACCTAAAACACGCGTAAAAGGGGATGCCATGGTGACTACAGTTGCGGGTAGCATCCTTGAAAACGCAGGAACAGGAAACGACCTGTTAAACAAAATACCTGGCGTATCAGCCAATGAGGGGGATATTAAAGTTTTTGGTGCCGGAACTCCTGAAATATATATCAACGGACGTAAAGTACGGGACAAATCCGAACTCGACCAACTTGCATCCGACAACATCAAGAGCGTGGAAGTGGTGAACAATCCCGGCTCGCGCTATGATGCGACAGTCAATGCGGTTATCCGCATTCAGACTAAAAAGCCACAGGGAGAAGGGTTCGGTTTCAACAACCGTTTTTATACAGGCTACGGTTACGGATGGAATGTGTTGGACCAGTACAACTTCAATTACCGAAAAGGAGGCTTCGACCTTTCGGGTATGCTGTATGGCAAGAAAGGATACACGGAAGACCGCAAGACCATCACACAGAAAACGCTGTTGGATAAGACATGGATACAGGATTCATATCTCTGCACACAATATGACATGAAAGATATTTCGGCCATGCTGTCGCTAAACTATCAGTTTAACGAAAATCACTCTCTGGGTGCACGCTATGATTATGACCGGACACCGGAACGTCATGAAACGGTAGACCCGATGAATACCCTGGTGTATCAGGATGATGCTCTTTATGAGGAGAGTCACACTACGGGCTGGAGAAATACACAGGAAACCAGACATACCCTCAATGCCTATTATAACGGACGTATAGGAGACTGGAACATAGACTTCAATGCGGACGGTTTCTGGTCGGATACCAGAAGCCCACAGGAGATGCTCGAGCAGTTCACTCCGGCCGAAGGTTCCTTACAGAAACAGACCGTCACAACCAACAATCTTACAAACAATACACTTTATGCTGCCAAACTGGTATTCGGACATCCCTTATGGGGCGGCAATCTGTCGCTTGGTGGAGAATATACCTATACGGACCGGGATAATTCATACACGAATGTGGAAGGAATCCTGAATGACAATAACAGCAACATCAAGGAAAACTCTACTTCGGCATTTCTGGAATATGCCCGCAGCTTCGGCAAACTTCAGGCACAGTTAGGTGTACGTTATGAGCATTTGTCTTCCGACTATTACGAGGATGGCAAGTATATGGACGAGCAGAGCAGGACATACGACAACGTATTCCCATCCGTATCCTTGAATCTTCCGATTGGTAAAGTACAGACACAACTGACCTACACCGGCAGTATCTATCGCCCTACATACTGGATGCTGAGAAGTGACATCATGTACGGAAACCGATATACCTACGAAGGGGGTAATCCGCTGCTGAGACCGTCACTGATAAACCGTCTTACACTGAATGTATCATACAAGTGGATATACCTCAACTCACGATATATACACGGTAAAGATGCCATTACACAGTTGAGCAGGGCATATTCGGAAGACAATCCAACCGTTTCGTTACATTCCTTCTACAACATGTATAACAGTGACAAGTTATATACCACACTGACCTTGTCTCCAACAATCGGATTATGGTCTCCACAGTTCAATTTTCTTCTGCTCCAGCAATGGTATAAAGTGGAAACATCCAATGGAACAGAAAACTTCAATAATCCGATATTGAGCTTTGCCTGGAACAACAATTTCAAGCTGCCTCTTGGTATCAGTCTCGATGTAGATTTAGGTTTTGACACGCCGGGTGACAACGAAAATACAAAGGTCGAAGAAGGGTGCTGGTTTGCCAACATCAGTCTTTACAAGAGTTTCCTTAAAGACCGCCTTTCGGTTCAGTTGAAAGCTAATGACCTTTTCAATTCCTATCAGGCAAAATCAACTGTTTACAGTGGCAACCGTCTGATGACAATCAAAATGGAAGCCCGTAGAAATATCAGCATAACTTTACGATATAAGTTTAATGCAGCCAAGAGCAAGTACAAAGGAACAGGAGCCGGAGACAGCCAGAAGAACCGTATGTAAATCATCGTAACAATAACAAGCAGTAATGTGGTGGAAAAAATAAATCGCCAAATTGTGATAGCTTCATCTGGTGTAAGATTAATAATCTTGCGCTTGTAAGATTAATAATCTTACAGCCTGAAGATTAATAATCTTACCGAAAAGGCAGTTATATTGGAAACTGTATGCTTCAATGTTCATACAAAATCAAGCATTTCAATGTGGGTGCCGGTATGCTTTATCCCTTTAAGTCCAAAGGATGGAGCGGTGGCACAAAATTGCTGAGCAATGAGGTACGGAAAGAAACTTGGTCCTTCATAAAGGATAACGGGAACATGTTCCTGCTCACTCTGTCATGGGATTTCAGTGTGGGAAAGAAACACCATGCAGGAACCAAGGTCACGAACAATGTAGACCGGGAAACTGGTATCGTTATGTAACACAATCTTTAAACATATATTTAAACGACAGGCTCTAAGAGCCTGTTTAAATTTTGCTCAGGTTAATTTTGCGAATTGTTTTCGAGGATGTTTTTCTGACTTTATGAGGAAGATAGCGGGCTATCTGACGAATAAAATCGGGAAAACAGACCGGAAACAAACGCAAAAGAACCTGATAGAATATTACTTTATTGGAAAATTTAAACAGGCTCTAAGTCCGAGCACATTTCAAAACAGGCTCTTAATAAAATGTAACATGTTTGTAATATGTTTGACATAAATAGTTTACCTTTGTCCTTTACCTTTGCACAAGTTAAAAATGAAGAGACAAATGAAAAAATATCTCTCTGCGCTGTTGTTGGCGCTCTCTGTAGCATCTGTCGGTGCTCAAGATTTTAGTTGGAAAGATGCGGTTCCCGAGATTCACGGTACAGTGCGTGGAAAGTACGAATATCAGACTACGACCAATGAGCAACGTTTCCAAGTGCGTAACGCACGTGTCAGCGCGACTGGCAGACTGCTCCCTATCGTGAGTTATAAGGCTGAAATCGACCTTTGCGACGAGGGGGTTATCAAGATGTTGGATGCCTATGCAAGGGTTACTCCATTTAAAGGTTTTGATGTCACCATCGGGCAAATGCGTGTGCCTTTTACCATTGATGCGCACCGTTCTCCTCACTTGCAGTATTTTGCTAACCGCTCGTTCATTGCCAAGCAGATGGGTAGTCTGCGCGATGCGGGTGCCACGTTGAAATATAGTATGAAAGAAGGTTTTCCCTTTTCGTTGGAAGCTGGTTTGTTCAGTGGTTCAGGATTGACCGAACAGAAAGGGTGGCACAAAGCTTTGTCTTATTCAGCAAAACTGGAGATGCAGCCTTTCAAAGGGTATAATCTGACGTTAAGTACGCAGCGCATTCGCCCGTTCGACCGCAACATCTACATGTACGACCTTGGCACTTATTATGACTGGAATAACTGGCATTTCGAGGTAGAAGCAATGTATAAGGATTATGCTCACTCTTCGTTCGAGAGTGTGTGGGCAGTGGATGCTTTCATCAATTACGATTATTTCATCAGGAAAGAAAAAAGCTTGATAAAGAAAGTGTCTTTTCTGGCACGTTTCGACTATATGGGCAACAACAGCGATGAATTGGATGAGGATGGGATAGATTACATCATCACCGACCACGAGCGCAAGCGTGTTACTGGCGGTTTGACGTTTAGTTTTGGTAAGCCTTTCCAAGCCGATCTCCGCTTGAACTATGAGAAATATTTTTACGATGACAACTCGTTGGCATTGGAGTCGGAACAAGATAAATTGGTAGTAGAAATGATGGTTCGCTTCTGATAATTTGCTTTTATAAACATTTGTTTGAAGCCGTCCTGGTTGTAGTGGTTACACCTGGGGCGGCGTTTTTTTATTAGAAGCTGTTTTGAATTTATCGTGCGATGATTTGGGATGAGTTTTTGAGGCATTTTCGCTTCTGTGATGAGGAAGATAGCGGGCTATCTGACGAAGAACAGGAGCG
>NZ_NFJG01000185.1:0-4640 GCF_002159755.1 Bacteroides sp. An269 | reverse complement strand
TGCCGGATGACCCGAAGCCCGGCTTCCACCGCCTTCCTCCGCCCTTTCCGCTACGCTCCAAGGACGGAGGAAGGCGGTGGAGGAGTTGCACTTCTAACTTGACGGTGGGAACGGATGATTGTCGTGCATAAAGAAAATTCAGGAGTAAGTTTGTCACGTAATTATGCTTTGGACATGGCAAAAGGAGATTATGTTGCATTACTGGATCAAGATGATATTTTATCGCCTCATTATATTTCCTATTTCTATTCACTTATTAAAAATAATAATGCAGAAATCGCAATTACTCCTCGTCCTAATATCTTTTTTAAGACGAGACCAATTGTAGATAAAGGTTCTGATGATATAAAAATATGTGCCGGCTATTCCATGGCACAAGAGATGCTTTATCACAAAATAGTTATAGCCCCATGGAACAAGCTAATAAGCAAGAAATTGATAGAGGAAAAACATATTCGTTTCAATAAGGATTATTTTAACGGAGAGGGATTTGCTTTTTCCATTGAGTGTTTCTTGAATGCAAAGAGAGTGGCTGTTGGAGATAAGAAAGTCTATTATTATCGTGTAGGTAATCCTGATAGTGGTGCCAGTATATTTAAAGAAAAGTACATCCTTAGCAGCATTCATGCGCAAGAATACATCAAACATATTCTGTGTGATTACGGCTGCAAGAGTTTGGAGAAGGCGTGGCATTTCAGCAATTGGCATACCCATTGCGATGCTTTCAATATTATGGTAGGCTGTGGTGTAGCAAAACAGTATCCCCTATTGTATTCGAGTATAAAAAAGGTTTGTAAAAGACAAGCTTTGTGTGCATTATCGGCTCCAATATCATTGCAACAAAAGTTTAGAGGAATTATGTTTGCGCTAAGTCCATATTTTGCGGCTACCGTCATAAACTTCTTTCGGATAAGGAAATTTAGGAAAACAGATGTGAATATATGTAAACAAATAGGGGGGGGGGGGTAAAATAAGACAACATATTTTGTTTGACCTATTCACAGACTGTTCAGTTTATCCGGCTGTCGCAGCTTAAAATAACCTGGAAAGTTTGTAAGTATGGAAAAATTGGTCTCTATTATCCTTCCTGTCTACAATGTAGAGAAATATATTCAGATTTGTTTAGGCTCTATTTCAGCGCAAACATATCCGAATATAGAAGTAATTTTGGTAGATGACGGTTCTACAGATTGTTCTGGTGCAATTTGTGATAAATATGCAAAAGGGAAGCGTGTGAAAGTCATCCATCAAGAGAATACAGGTGTGAGTACTGCCAGAAATCGAGGCATTGACTCCGCTACGGGAGAATACATCTGTTTCGCAGACTCGGATGATATTTTAATGCCGGATTATGTTAGCTATTTGGTGGGTTTGTTGGAACGGAATGAAGTTGATGTAGCTGTCACAACAAGTTTTTTCACTTCATTTGGAGGCAAACAGGTCGTAACAGACAAAGTGAAAGTAATGCCTGGAGAAGATGCCGCTGCCTCTATCCTATATTACCATATACCTATAGGTTGCTATTGTAAAATATTTAAGCGAAATTTTCTAAACGATTATGCAATCCGATTTATTCCTTCTGTCTATATTGGAGAAGGATTTAATTTTAATGTGAAAGCCTTTTCTTTGGCCGATAGAGTGGCTGTCGGTCAGCGGAAAATCTATTGTTACAGGCGTGACAATACAGAAAGTGCCATGACAAAATTTAGGATACAGAAATGTGAAATGGCTTTAAGGGCCATTGACATTATTCGTGAATCATTGATAATTAAATCAGAAAAAATGTATAGTGCTTGTGATTTTGCCAAATGGCATACATACGGTGATATGTATAATTGGATGTCATTGGCTAATGTAATACATAAATATCCTAAAATGTATTTATCTTGTTATCAAACTATACGTAACTATTCATGGCGAGCTTTTTGTTCACCTATAAATAAAAAAGAAAAGATAAGAGCTATATTACAGTTAATCCATCCTAAACTGTTAGTTTTTGTTTTAAAATTAAGGCTTCTGAATTACAAGATTTATCACAAAATAAAAAAATTCTTATGAAAGTTGCCATTTTATCCATGCAGGAAGTAAAGAATTATGGTTCATTCTTGCAAGCGTTTTCATTGAAAAGCAATATAGAGGCTTTAGGACATACGTGTGACTTTATTAATATCATTCCTGGTCGTCAGTTGAACGGTTATAAAATCAACCGTTTCCATAAAATCAAACTATTGTTCCAACGGCTATGGGGATGGGATTTTATAAAAAGATTTAAAACTATTTATAGGTTTCAGACACGTTTTTCAAAAGAATTTCTTCCTTTCCTGGGTGTCAAACCAGATGAAAACCATACGCATTATGATATAGTGGTAATAGGAAGTGATGAAGTATTTAATTGTGCCCAGCAGACATGGTTCGGTTTTTCTCCTCAATTGTTTGGAAAAGGAATTAATGCTGATAAGGTTATTACATATGCAGCTTCTTTTGGTGCAACTACGTTAGATAAATTACAATTGCTTGGAGTAAAAGAAGAAGTGGAAGGATTATTGAAACAGTTAGATTGTATTTCTGTGCGTGACGGGAATAGCGCAGAAGTCGTAAGGGCTTTAACCGGAAATGACCCACTTCGCCATGTAGATCCTGTATTGATATTTGATTATACCCGATATATGACTTCGAAAGTAAAAAAGACAGGATACATCATTATTTATACTTATCCCGGTCGCATCACCGATAGAAAAGAAATAGACGCAATTCGTCGATTCGCTCGCACCAAAAGATTGAAATTGATTTCCATTGGGCATTATTTCCCGTGGTGTGACGAAGTCGTTGTGCCGACACCGTTCGAAGTATTGGCTTATTTCAGAGATGCATCTTATATTGTAACGGATACATTTCATGGCAGTGTTTTTTCAATAAAGTATAATAAGCCCTTCTGTACAATAGTCAGGAATATGAATAACCAGAAGTTGAGCTATTTATTGCAACAATTTGATTTAGAAACAAGAATTGCTAACGATGTGTCCCGATTACCACTTATATTGGACACGCCAATAGATTACACTTCTGTGAATAAGATAATTGAGACTGAACGCAAAAAATCTATACAATATTTGACAACTCAATTGTCATGAACGCATGAACGCTATGTTTTCACCTCTCGTACAAAAAATCCTATCTACGGAGACCCTCTCAATTGATGAAGTGTTTACGAAGAAAGGCAGGATTTATACGTTTTTGAATCCGGTATCTTATCTTTCAGCTTTGGACAACAAGGCTATGTTCACACGTTTTGACGGGATATTTGCTGACGGATCTATCCTGGTAGCCGCCATAAAAACAATTTATGGTAAGCATGTGACACGGCGGAGTTTTGACATGACTTCGATAGCTCCCGAATTACTTTCGTTTGCTGAGACAAACAAAAAAACGGTGTATGTGGTAGCTTCCCAACAAGAACAAGTAGAGAAAGCTGTTGGGATATTTAAAGAACGATACGCTGATTTGTGTGTTTGCGGATACAGGAACGGATACTTCACATCGGAAATGGAAATGGACAGAGAGGCTGAAAGGATTGTTGCCTTGAATCCAGATTTTCTGATAGTGGGTATGGGGATTGTCATGCAGGAAAAGTTTTTATTGAAAGTACATGATAAAGGTTACAAAGGAATCGGTTTCACTTGTGGCGGCTTCATCCATCAGACGGCAAAGAATGAGATAGATTATTATCCGGCATGGGTAGACAGGTTGAACCTTCGTTTTGCATATCGGATGTATAAAGAGAAGCATACGCGGAAACGATATCTGCAAGCAGCTTTCCAATTTCCTGTCCGTTTTATCGCCGAACGGTTTTTCGGATAATCTGCCCTATCATCCTCCCTATTCCATAGAGAACAGAAAATGGAACAAGGAGAATGAAAATCATATAAGGAATAATCTTCCCAATACATTTACTGAATGCTGTTTTCATGCTGCAAAAGATAATTGTAAGGGATATATTAGCAGAAAAAAATAGCCAAAGTTTCGTAAGCACTCAATTTGGAGTATAGATAATACAGCTAATAATAATACCGTGCAGTCCGCATCAGACAGACCAACACCAGCTATACCTGACAGGTATGAACTTCTCATCGGAAACGAGAACGGTGGAGAAGTAGACAGTGTCAGATTTGCGTATCTACATGCCGGCACTTCCGCCTAAGAGGCATAAGACTTTGTGCCGTAGAGGCCGTTTTCTTAAAGCTTTGCTATTTCTTCCGCACTAAGTCCGGTAGCTTTTGCTATGATATCTGCAGGGACACCTAAGCGCTTAAAGTTTTGTGCATCCTCCAATTTGGCTTCTTTCTTGCCTTCTTTCTTGCCTTCTTCCCTTCCTTCCCGCATCGCGTTCTCCACTCGGTCCTGCATGTCCTCCTCGTAAATCCGGTTGACGTAGTAGCGGTCTACTGCCTTATCATAAGCCACACGGTTCGCTTCCGACAGGTTCGCTACGGCAGCCAGCCGTTCCAGATGCTTGAACACTTGTTCTTTCAGCGCATCCGGCATTCTGTTCCATTCGTTCATATTCTTCAGTGCATAGATTAGTTTGTCATACAATGTCTCGCATTCCTCCAGCTGCTTGGTGAAGTAAGGGAACTGCAAGT
>NZ_NFJG01000184.1:0-4644 GCF_002159755.1 Bacteroides sp. An269 | reverse complement strand
ATCTGACGAAGAACAGGAGCGAAAAGAACCAAAAAATCGCCCAAAGCACACACGAAAACGGATACATCAAGCCAAGAAAAACTTTTTGGAGAAATTCAAAACAGCTTCTTAATGCCTCGCGCCTATACCGGCTTACGAAACGAAGCAACCATCCATACGATATCACCCGACTGAAACACAAATGCTGGAGAAGGATTCTTCACCACTTCCTTGCCCCGTTCTACACCTAAAATGATAGCACGGTCGGATTTCACTTCGCCCACACTCTTGCCCAACAAGGAAGAATGTTCGTCGACACATACGTTAGTAATGCGTGTCCCTTTGCGTGAAGATGTTCCGCCACCGGCACAGGCTTCTTTCTGCTCCAGTGCCCGAGCAAATTGCGAAAGATCTTCATCGGTACCTACTACAGTAATTTTGTCATACGGATAAAGCATCTCGTCACCTTGCGGAATATCGATGACTGCATCGCCACGACCAATAGTAATGATATTTACCCTATAACGGGTGCGGAAAGCAAGTGTTTTCAACGTCTTACCCACACAAACAGAATTGGGCTGCACGGTGAAATCGACTGCATGGAGGTCGGACAATGAAGTAGTGTCTCCCACCCCGTCAAACAAAGAAGAGCTTTTCTTTTCTTCGTCCGGTCCTTGAAAATTGGCTTCGAACTGCTCTTCAATCTCCAACGAACGCTTGCGGATACGTTTCGAAAAATATAGTCCAGCCACCACCAGTAAAGCAATAACCAGTCCCAATCCAGACGCCACATTGAACAGACGGACCACAACACTCATTACAATGGTAATGCAAAGAATAATCTTAATCAACACCAGCGATGACAAAGCACCGCGATTTACCAGATTGTCTGCCCACAGACGGCGGAACTCGGGCGAATGGTTTTTCTTGACCACCATCGCCCACAAAAGCGGTGAAAGCACTGCCAACAAAATCAAAGCACCCAGCAAATCGCCCTGAAGTCCTGGCAGATGACCTTGGATGAAAGGATGCATTTTAGAAAAGAATATGACTATAACGCCTATGCAGAGAACCAGATACACCGACACGCCTACTATCATTCCCCGCAACAGACGGTGCCAGTCGTTCTGGTGCTTCTCGGATATGGAACCGGAAACATAGCGCGACAAAGCCTGCTTGCCCCATACCGGCAAATGACGGTCGACAAACCGGTATGCAGGCTCGGAAAAACGTATCATATAAGGTGTACAGAACGTAGTGATGACAGATACTGCCACAATAATGGGATACAAATGTGTATCTGTCACATTCAGGCTCACACCTAACGAGGCAATAATAAAGGCGAACTCGCCAACCTGTGTTAACGAGAACCCTGATTTCATCGCCAGCTTCAATGGCTGTCCTGAAAGCAAAACTCCGAAAGTACCAAAAAAGCTCTGCCCTGCCAGAACCAAAAGAGTCAGCAACAAGATAGGCACAATATAATCGCGGATAACCATCGGGTCTATCATCATACCTACAGATACAAAAAATACAGCTGCAAACAAATCCTTAACCGGTTGCACCACCCGGCTGATACGTTCGCTTTCAGAGGTTTCGGCCAACAAAGAGCCCATGACGAAAGCTCCCAATGCCGAAGAGAACCCTGCTCTTACTGCAATCATAACCATCAGCAAGCACAGCCCCAAGGAAACCACCAACAGAATCTCATCACTGACAAAACGTTTGATCCTATTTATTAAGGTAGGAAGCAGGTAAATCCCCAATACCGACCAAAACACCAGAAAAGAGACCAACTTCATCAGGCTACCCAGCAACGCCGTGCCCTCGAACTGACTACTTGCAGCCAACGTAGAAAGTACCACCAGCATGACAACTCCTACAAGGTCTTCTACCACCAAAATGCCCAACACGATTCCTGTAAATTTCTGCTGGAGCAGGTTCATGTCATTGAAAGCCTTAAAAACAATCGCCGTAGACGACATAGAAAGCATTCCGCCCAAAAAAAGACTGGTAATATGAGAAAATCCCATCATATTTCCCGCCACATATCCCAAGAACATCATACCGCACACAATAGTAACGGTAGCCACCATAGCACTCAAGCCTACATTCAAAAGCTTGCGGAAAGAAAACTCCAATCCCATGGCGAACAACAAAAAAATAACACCGATGTCTGCCCAAATCTTGATGTCAGACGTATCAGACACCGTAGGCAAAAAACTCACAGAAGGACCGGTAATAAACCCAGCCACAATATAACCCAAGATAACCGGCTGTTTCAGCCACTTGAACAGAATCATGACGCATCCCGCCACAACCAGAATAATACCTAAATCGGTAATTAATGGAGCTAATTCGGACATATTCGTTAAAATTTTATCGGGGCAAAATTAATCAAAATCAACCGACAAAAGATGTCCGGCATCTCCTCCTTAATGTTTTTTATATCTGTCACCTGTATTTTCTCCCAGCCACAACCCAAAACATTGCCTCACGAAAACTATGATATCCCAACAGACCGAGAAACAGTTTTGAATTTCTCCAAAAAGTTTTTCTTGACCTGGTGTGTCTTTCTGAAGACAACACCCCGATTTCACATTTTGCCAAGTGCTGATTACAAAAATGGAGTCATCAACTTAAAAATAGTGAAATATTTCCGTAATTAAGTTGAAAAGATGCAGATTTTTCACACTTTTCTATGCACAAAGATTCTCACAAACAAAAGAACTTTTTATCTTTGCATCGGTCAGAAAAAAGAATTACCGTATAACTTAACTAAAATAATAGAATTATGGAATTTGTAACTAACGAAAAGCTTACCATTGTTGGTGCTGCCGGCATGATCGGTTCTAACATGGCTCAGACTGCCATTATGATGGGTTTGACTCCTAACATCTGCTTGTACGACCCGTATGCTCCGGGATTGGAAGGTGTGGCTGAAGAATTGTACCACTGCGGTTTCGAAGGCGTAAACGTAACCTTCACTTCAGACATCAAAGAAGCGCTGACAGGTGCCAAATATATCGTGAACTCAGGAGGTGCTGCCCGTAAAGCAGGCATGACCCGTGAAGACTTGCTGAAAGGCAACGCCGCTATCGCTGAAGAATTCGGTAAGAACGTAAAAGAATACTGCCCGGATGTAAAACACATCGTGGTTATCTTTAACCCGGCTGACATCACCGGTCTGATTACGTTGTTGTACTCAGGCTTGAAACCTTCACAGGTTACTACCTTGGCTGCCCTCGACTCTACCCGTCTGCGCAGTGAACTGGCTAAATACTTCAACGTACCTATGGACGCTGTTGAAAACTGCCGCACATACGGTGGTCACGGCGAACAGATGGCTGTATTCGCTTCTACTGCTAAAGTTAACGGCAAACCGTTGACCGACATCATCGGCACTGACGCTCTGAGCAAAGAACAATGGGCAGAAATCCAACAGAAAGTAACCAAAGGCGGTGCTAACATCATCGCATTGCGCGGACGTTCTTCATTCCAAAGCCCGGCATACGTTTCTATCGAAATGATTGGTGCTGCTATGGGTGGCAAGGCATTCCGCTGGCCGGCTGGTACATATATCTCAAACGATAAGTACGACCACATCATGATGGCATGGGAAACTTCAATCACTGCTGACGGTTGCCACTGCGCTGCTCTGAACGGAACTGCAGAAGAACAAGCTGCTTTGGACAAGAGCTACGCTCACCTCTGCGAATTGCGTGATGAAGTAATCGCTATGGGCGTTCTTCCTGCTATCTCTGAATGGAACAAGCTGAATCCGAACATCAAATAATAAGTTGCAAGGCAACAAATCGGCTCAGATTTTGAGTTAACAAATAAATACTATCTCCATAAAACTCCTGCAAACAAATGTTTGTGGGAGTTTTTTATCCCGGCATAAGCTTTTTCAATACAAAAAAGGAAAAAGAAAAGAAAAAGAAGTGACAGATTATTTTGTTATCTTCCCAATAATACCTATCTTTGCAAACAATCATCACTTAAGGGCTTGACTGGATTTGACAGCAAGAGATGTGGTATGTAAGCATGCAGTGCGTCAGTGATTTGCACTATAATCTCAGTTACTGAACAATTATCTGGCAACGAAAACTATGCTCTCGCTGCTTAATCGAAGTACAGTAGATTAACTTTATTTCCGTCACAGTGATGGAAACGAGACATCGCTCAAAAGCTCTTGTTCCGAGGCGTTTGGTCAAGCGGTGCAGCAAAATCGGGAATAGTTCTGGTCTAGCCTTGCGACCAGAATGAAATTTTAAAGGCTAAGGCGCAAGTGGGTGGCTCTGGTCTTGCTTACGCACGAAAACCGAAGGCAGAGATAAGCATGTAGAAAGCATATGGCTTCCTTGTTTGGACGAGGGTTCGATTCCCTCCAGGTCCACTATTAAAAATATAATCCACTTATTTACAGTGGATTATATTTTTTATAAATATTGTACTTCCCTCTTGCCCCTGTTCCTTTATGCTCATTTAACGGATCTATCTTTCCCATCACACAAGCGGAAATACCTCAAAAACCATCCCAAATCAACACACGATAAATTCAAAACAGTTTCTTCTATGTTGTAATCCAAATATCCAGAGAATTTTTTTATTTTATTAAAGGTTTTCATTAGCTTTGTAATCAAGGAGTTGAAGAGGATGCAA
>NZ_NFJG01000183.1:0-4804 GCF_002159755.1 Bacteroides sp. An269 | reverse complement strand
ACCTCTTCCCATTCCGAACAGAGAAGTTAAGCTTCGTCACGCCGATGGTACTGCGTAACAGTGGGAGAGTAGGTAGCCGCCGTTTTGGGATTCTCCCCCGGTCTGATGGTCGGGGGAGGATCCTTTTCTTTTTTGAGATTATGCAAATTTCTTTGTTTGCGGTAATTAGTCTTGACAAATGCTTGTTAATTTCCTCCTGTTTGCTTTTTTGTTTTGTAATAGGGCATAAATTATTCTTTTATGTTTTTTTAGTCTCTTTCTTTATAGCATTTCACAAATTTAAAAACCGTTTTATTTCTTCGTAGATTTAATTCTTTTTCGTAACTTCGCGCTGATTAAGAAAATATTAAAGATAATGACGAAACAGCTATTGAAACCTGATTACATCTTTGAATCAAGTTGGGAAGTATGTAATAAGGTAGGTGGAATTTACACCGTACTATCAACAAGGGCAAAAACCTTGCAAGCTGCATTTCCGGATCGAATTTTCTTTATCGGCCCGGATGTTTGGAGAGGTAAGGATAATCCTTTGTTTACCGAAGATGAAAAGGCACTACAAGGTTGGCGTGAGTACGCTACTTTGAATGAAGGATTGAAGGTGAGAGTGGGACATTGGAACATTCCTGGGCATCCAATTTCAATCTTGGTGGATTTTACACCATTTTATGCTCAAAAGAATGAGATTTATACGCAAGCCTGGCTTGATTTTAATGTGGATTCGCTTCATGCGTATGGTGATTATGACGAGGCTTCTATGTTTTCTTATGCTGCCGGTAAGGTTGTAGAAAGTTTCTATCGTTATAATTTGGGTGCTAAAGACAAGGTGGTTTATCAGGCTCATGAGTGGATGACAGGTCTTGGAGCATTGTATATTCAGAAGAAAGTCCCTGAGATTGCAACGATATTTACAACACATGCCACTTCAATCGGACGATCGATTGCAGGTAATAACAAGCCGTTGTATGATTACCTTTTTGCATATAATGGTGATCAAATGGCAGAAGAGTTGAATATGCAATCGAAACATTCGATAGAAAAGCAGACTGCTCATCATGTGGATTGTTTTACTACAGTGAGTGAAATTACAAACAATGAATGCCGTGAATTGTTGGATAAGCCGGCTGATGTCATTCTGATGAATGGTTTTGAGGATGACTTTGTCCCGAAAGGAAAAAAATTTGATGAAAAACGCAAGCATGCCCGTAAGGTGATGCTGAATATGGCCAATAAGCTGCTAGGTACTGAACTGGATGATGATACTATGATTATAGGCACAAGCGGCAGGTATGAATTTAAGAATAAAGGTATTAATGTCTATTTGGAATCGCTTAACCGATTGACCCGTGACAAAAATCTCAAAAAAGAAGTTTTAGCTTTTATAAATGTTCCAGGTTGGGTAGGAGAGGCCCGTGAGGATTTGTTGGAGCGTTTAAGTTCTGACAAAACTTATGACATGCCATTGGAAGTTCCTTTTATTACTCATTGGCTGCATAATATGACACATGATCAGGTTTTGGACATGTTGAAGTATTTGAATATGTCGAATGCTGCTGATACGAAAGTAAAAGTTATCTTTGTGCCGTGTTATCTGGATGGAAAGGATGGTATATTGAATGAATCATATTATGATTTGTTGATAGGCATGGATTTGAGTGTTTATCCTTCTTATTATGAACCATGGGGTTATACTCCATTGGAGAGCGTTGCTTTTCATGTGCCTACCATTACAACTGACTTGGCGGGATTCGGTCTATGGGTGAACTCGGTAGTGAATCATTCAGGAACTTTGCAAGATGGTGTGAAAGTCATTCATCGTACAGATTATAATTATTCTGAAGTCGCTGATTCGATAAAAGATACTGTAACTGAATTTTCAGCATTGTCGAATCAGGCAATTGAAAATATACGTGAACATGCGGCAATAATTGCCGAAAAGGCTTTGTGGAAACATTTTATCCAATATTATTATGAAGCATACGATGTTGCTTTGCGTAATGCAAGGCAGCGTCTTTCTCAGAGTAACGACAATAACTAAAATTCATTTACACACTAAAATTAAACAATATGAAAGTCAAGACTAATTATGCTAACACTCCAGCCTGGAGAGAGGTTAATGTAAAATCTCGTATTCCGGAACCTTTGAAGATGTTGGAAAGAATGGCTCGTAATATTTGGTGGGCCTGGAATGATGAAGCGACAGAGATGTTTAAAGAATTGGATCCGGAATTGTGGCAAGTTGTTGGTCAAAATCCGGTAGCATTATTGGAACGTCTAAGTTATGAAAAATTGGAAGACTTATCAAATGATAAGGCTACATTGAAGAAAATCAATGAGGTATATTCCAAGTTTGAAGCATATATGAATGTGAAGCCAGATGCTTCGCGTCCTTCTGTAGCCTATTTCTGTATGGAATATGGTTTAACTCATGTCTTGAAAATCTATTCTGGCGGTTTGGGTATTTTGGCAGGCGACTATCTGAAGGAGGCTTCAGATAGCAATGTAGATATGTGTGGTATAGGTTTCTTGTATCGTTATGGTTATTTCAAACAAAGCTTGTCGATGGACGGGCAGCAGATAGCCAACTATGAAGCCCAGAATTTTGGAAGCCTGCCTTTGGAGCGCGTCAATGACGAAGAAGGAAAACCCTTGGTTCTTGATGTTCCATATTTGAATTATTATGTGCACGCTTATGTTTGGAGAGTAAATGTAGGCCGTGTACCTTTGTATCTGTTGGATACAGATAATGAAATGAACAGTGAATATGACCGTCCGATTACATACCAGTTGTATGGAGGTGATTGGGAAAACCGATTGAAACAGGAAATCCTCTTGGGTATTGGAGGTGTCTTGTTGCTGGAGAGACTGGGTATCAAGAAAGACGTTTATCACTGCAATGAAGGACATGCGGCATTGTGCAATGTGCAGCGTCTGTGCGACTATGTGGAAAGCGGTATGACTTTTGATGAAGCCCTGGAAATCGTGCGTGCTTCTTCTTTGTATACAGTACATACTCCGGTGCCGGCCGGTCACGACTATTTCGATGAAGGTCTGTTTGGTAAATACATGGGTGGATATCCCCAACGTATGGGTATCACTTGGGATGAACTGATGGATTTAGGACGCATCAATCCTGGCGATCATAATGAGCGTTTCTGTATGTCAACGTTTGCATGCAATACATGTCAGGAAGTAAATGGTGTGAGCTGGTTGCATGGAAAGGTTTCACAAGAAATGTTCTCTGGCATTTGGAAAGGATACTTTGCTGAAGAAAATCATGTAGGTTATGTGACCAATGGTGTGCATTTCCCCACATGGTGTGCTTCTGAATGGAAGAAATTGTATAACAAATATTTTGATCCGAATTTCTTGAACGATCAGTCTAATCCGAAAATTTGGGAAGCTATCTACAATGTACCCGATGAGGAAATCTGGAAAACTCGTTTAGGGTTGAAAAACAAATTGATTGATTATATTCGCGAACAGTTCCGCAAGAACTGGCTGAAGAATCAGGGTAATCCGGCATTGATTGTATCTTTACTGGATAAAATCAATCCGAATGCATTGACAATCGGTTTCGCTCGCCGTTTCGCTACTTACAAGCGTGCTCATCTGTTGTTCAGCGATTTGGATCGTTTGTCGAAGATTGTAAATAATCCTGACTATCCGGTACAATTCTTGTTTGCTGGCAAGGCACATCCGCATGATGGTGCCGGACAAGGTCTGATTAAGCGTATCATTGAGATTTCAAACCGTCCTGAATTCTTGGGTAAAATTATTTTCTTGCAAGATTATGATATGAAGTTGGCACGTCGTCTGGTTTCAGGTGTTGATATTTGGATGAATACGCCGACTCGTCCGTTGGAAGCTTCGGGTACATCCGGTGAGAAAGCATTGATGAACGGTGTCGTAAATTTCTCTGTTCTTGATGGATGGTGGTTGGAAGGTTATCGTGAAGGTGCCGGATGGGCATTGACCGAAAAACGTACTTATCAGAATCAAGAATATCAGGACCAATTGGATGCAGCTACCATTTATAGTTTGCTGGAAACCGAAATCCTTCCGTTGTATTATGCACGAAATAAGAAAGGTTATTCAGAAGGTTGGGTACGGACCATCAAGAATTCTATCGCACAAATTGCTCCTCATTATACCATGAAGAGACAGTTGGATGATTATTATGCCAAGTTCTATGGAAAAGAAGCTGAAAGATTCCATGCTTTGGAAGCTGATAACTATGCGAAGTTGAAAGCTTTGGCTGCATGGAAAGAAGAAGTGGCAGCCAAATGGGATTCTATTCAGGTAGTATCGATGGATAAGTGCGAAGAATTGCGTCAAGGCAATGTGGAAAGTGGCAAAGATTATACCATTACTTGCGTTGTTGATGAAAAGGGACTTAACGATGCAGTGGGGGTAGAAATGGTAGTTACTTATACAAATGCAGAAGGCAAGGAATATATTTACAGTGTAGTTCCGATGGAACTCGTGAAACGTGAAGGCAATCTGTATACATTCAAGTTGGATTATAGTATTTCGAATGCAGGAAGCTTCAAGGTAGCATATCGTATGTATCCAAAGAATATCGATTTGCCCCACCGTCAGGATTTCTGCTACGTGCGTTGGTTTAACGAATAATCTGTTATTGAACCAATAAAGACATGTGAGCCGGCTGTTTCTTCAAAAGGAACGGCCGGCTTTTTGATGTATGCTCGGCATGAGTATTAGCTAACGGGTGCAAGTCCCTAATGAGCCCTAATAGCGGGAATCATACAGCCCAAAGCAAGGGTGTCCATCGCGAGTTGGAATC
>NZ_NFJG01000182.1:0-4810 GCF_002159755.1 Bacteroides sp. An269 | reverse complement strand
CTCCTGTTCTTCGTCAGATAGCCCGCTATCTTCCTCATCACAGAAGCGAAAATGCCTCAAAAACTCATCCCAAATCATCGCACGATAAATTCAAAACAGCTTCTGAAAAATCCGGTTATATATCACACATGCAGGTGCATGCATTGTTTTTTACTGTTTATTGTAACTTATATATTTCACTTCCTGCCAACAGGAAACACCCTGTACCGAAATCATCAAAATCGGGTTTGCTGTCGTAGGTTACGGGTTGTCCGTCTTTCGGTTCTTTGCCAGTTCCCTGTACGTATCCTAAATATCCGTTGGGATGCACAGCGTCTTTCACCATGGCATTCCAGGCTTTCAGTACGATGGGCAGGTATTCATTTCGGTCAAGCAATCCTGTACGGATACCCCATGCCATGCCATATACGAAGAGCGAAGTACCAGTCAGTTCTTTGCCTCCGAAATGAGTAGGGTCGTGCAAGCTGACGTTCCAGAATCCGTCTTCACGCTGGCAAGCTTTGAGTGCTTTGCTCATGGTGAGGAAATCGTTGATGTAATCCTGCCGGTGGGTCTCGTCAGCAGGAATCTCATTTAATATACGTACATAGGTAGCATATACCCATCCGTTTCCACGACTCCAGTAGCAGTCCTCGCCGTTTGGTTCCTTGTAGGGAGGGTCAAAGTCTGCATCTCTCCACCACAGACCGTCTTTAAGGTTGAACATGCCATTGTCACCCAACCGATTGCGGGTATATTCATACATCTGCCACATCTTGTCGAAATATTTTTGTTCGCCGGTCAGTTTGCCCATCTTGGCAAATCCGGGCATTCCCATCTGTATGGCGTCAATCCATGTCCATTCGTTGATTTGCGGCGTATTGAGCAGCATGTTCAGGTTGGCCTTGGCATGACGTAACACTTTTGGGTCGGGACAGAGGTTATACATATCTATATATACTTGCGTGCAAGCATAGTTGTCGGCATGACGTGTCCATGTTTCACCACGCACCATGTTCCAGTCATGAAATTCTCCCCACTGATAGGTGTAGTTGTAATATCTGTCATCGGGATAGATGGAATAGAGTGCCATCAGTCCTTCATAATATACGGCACGTGTCCAGATGTTGCTAGGCCGCATCTTGTTCACGTAGCTGGGCTGGCGACAGTCGGGATTGTTTTTCATGTAGAAATCGTTTACCTTGATCAGTGTTTTCAGCGTTTCTTTCTGGTCGGGTATTTCCTGTGCTTTCAGCATGCCAATACCTCCCAAGAAGAGCGCCAATGCTGCAATAAATAATTTTTTCATGGTTCTTTTATTGATTAAATGAATATTTCCTGGGCAAAAGTACGGATTATTCTGTACTGAAAAAATGGAAAATAATACAGATTCCTTTGTTTTTATCCATATTTGGGTAAATTTTGTCTGCGGGGGAAAGTAATTTGTACAATTACACTTGGTTTCTGTATGATTTTCTATTTCAAATATTGTTTGGTTCGTTTATCTTTGCGACATGACAATTGATTGGTATATCCAGAAACTGTTTTGAAAACGAATACATTAAGACGCAAAAATTTTTTGGAGAGATTCAAAACAGTTTCTCAATTTAAAAAGTATAGGTAATATGAATAAAATGTGGACAAAGTGGTTGGCTTTTGCTTGGGTAGCGATGTGTGCTTTGCATCTCTCGGCAAAAGATGTGTTTCCCGATGGTACTCCGGTGCCCGACTGGTTCCGTCAGACGGAAATTGTGAATTTGCAGGATTTGGGTAAAAGTTATCGCATTACAGATTATGGAGTGGTAAACGATAGTACAGTCTTGCAGACAGAGAAGATACAGGCAGTTATCGACAAGGCGTCTCAGGATGGGGGCGGAGTGGTTTATATCCCGAAAGGAACGTTTTTGAGCGGTTCACTTTTCTTTAAGCCTAATACACACCTGTATATAGAAAAAGGTGGAACTTTGAAGGGAAGTGATGATATCAGCCACTTTGCTGTTATTGATACACGTATGGAAGGGCAGAACCTGAAATATTTTGCAGCTTTGGTCAATGCCATCGGGGTGGATGGCTTTACCATTTCGGGTGAAGGACGTATTAACGGAAATGGTCTGCGTTATTGGAAATCTTTTTGGTTGCGCCGGCAAGTGAATCCGAAATGCACCAACTTGGAAGAGTTGCGCCCACGTCTGGTATATATCGCCGATTCAAGAGATGTGCAGCTCTCGGGTGTGCGTCTGGAGAACTCTCCTTTTTGGACTACCCATCTTTACCGTTGCGAGAATGTCAAGTTGCTGAACCTTTCAATTTTCGCCCCTTACGAACCGGTGAAGGCGCCCAGTTCGGATGCCATTGATATTGATGTCTGCACCAATGTGTTGGTGAAGAATTGCTATATGTCGGTCAACGATGATGCCATTGCCTTGAAAGGTGGAAAGGGGCCATGGGCTGACCAGGATAAGAAAAACAATGGTTCGAACCGTAACATTATCATAGAAGATTGCGTGTATGGGTTTTGCCATAGTGCATTGACTTGCGGAAGTGAATCCATCCATGACCATAACATCGTGCTTCGTCGTTGCCGGCTGGACAATGCAAAGCGCTTGCTTTGGTTGAAGATGCGTCCCGATACGCCCCAGAACTACGAATATATTACGGTAGAAAATATCACCGGTACGGTTTCCAGCTTTCTTTATGCAAAACCATGGACCCAATTCTTCGATCTGCAAGGGCGGAAGGATATACCTTATTCATATTCAAGCCACGTGACGATGCGGAATATTACGATGGAATGTGAGGTGGTGTTTGATGTGGCAAAAGCGGAAGACCAATATAAATTGTCCGATTTTATGTTCGAAAACTTAAACTTGACCGTAACAAAGAAGCCCGAAATACAGAAAGATTGTGTAGAAGGGTTTACTTTGAAGAATGTGACGATAAACGGTAAGAAAGTGGAATGATATTAGTGGATACCCTTAAATTTCCAGCAAGCAGCTGTTTTGAATTTATCGTGTGCTGATTTGGAGTATTTCCGCTAGTGTGATGAGGAAGATAGCGGGCTATCTGATGAAGGACAGAAGCGGAAATGACCAAAAATTGCCCAAAGCACACACGAAAACGGATACATCAAGCCAAGAAAAACTTTTTGGAGAAATTCAAAACAGTTTCTCTTGGCTTTATGCTATTTTGCTAGCACATTACAAACATAGGAACTTATATAGTCAATCAGAAATGAATTGCGTAAAATTATCTCTGATTGACTATAAATGCCAATAGCACAGAAGTATTGGCTTTGATTTCCCTGACTCTTTTTATATAATGGTAGCCACATGCACGACAGATATCATAAAAAAACCGGCCTCTGATAATAGAAGCCGGCTTTTATGTAAGGAAACAATCGAATCCGAATTATAAGTTTGTACGTTTTTCCTGGATTCTGGCTTTCTTACCGGTAAGTTTGCGCAAGTAGTACAATTTAGCACGACGCACTTTACCAATCTTGTTGACAGTAATGCTGTCGATAGCCGGAGACTCCAAGGGGAAAATACGTTCTACACCTACTGTACCAGACATTTTACGTACGGTGAAGCGTTTCTTTTCGCCGTGTCCACAGATTTTGATAACTACACCACGATACATCTGAATACGTTCCTTGTTACCTTCGACGATACGGTATGCTACTGTAACCGTGTCACCTGCTTTGAATGAAGGATGCTGTTTGCCAGTAGCAAATGCTTCTTCTGCAATTTTAATTAAATCCATCTTGTTTTTTGAAATTAAATTGTTTATCGTACCCAACGCAACATACCAAGTAACTCTTCTTGACAGCGATTGCGCGGAAGCGGTGCAAAGTAAGTGATTTTTTGCGACATGACAAAGCCTTTTCGCTTTATTTTGAAGGAAAATTTGGGCATCGTCGGCTTTTTTTCTAACTTTGACTGGAAATAAACAGACAATCAATATGAAAAAAAGATTATGTTATGGCATGTATGTGGTAGCCCTAGCTTTAACGGCATGTAGTTCAGGCTATTCGCTGGTGTCGGTAGAAGGAGAAAGGGTACCTGTGACAAAAGCATACGATGTGGAGCAAGATATGAAAGCGTGGCGTATGTTGCAGCCTTACCAGGAGGGTGTGGATAGCATCATGAAGCCGGTAATCGGCCATGCGGCACGGAAGTTGGAAGTTTACCGTCCCGAATCGCCCTTGTCGAATCTGTTAGCAGACGTGTTGCGTACGGCGGCGGAAGTTAAAACCGGTATGCCGGCAGATGTGGGCGTGATGAACATGGGAGGCATACGCAGTCTGCTGAATGAAGGGGAGGTAACGGTTGCATCGGTTTATGAAATCACTCCGTTCGAAAACCATTTGGTGGTAGTGACATTGAAAGGGAAAGACTTGCAGGAACTGTTCAGGCAGATGGCTGGGGTACATGGAGAAGGACTAAGTGGAGCAAGGCTTGTCATATCGGAATCGGGCAATCTGCTGAGTGCGAAAGTCGGTGGAAAGGACATTGACCCGGAAAAGGACTATCAGGTAGCTACCATTGACTATTTAGCCGAAGGGAATGATCATTTGTCAGCCTTTAAAGAAGCTGTGGGTAAGCTTGAACCGGAAAATGCTGTTTTGCGGGATTTGTTCATCGATTATGTAAAAAATATGGAAGCTTTGGGCAAGTGTGTTGATGCGAAGGTGGAAGGGCGGATTGTTGAACAATAATACAGTTCAAGTTTCGCAAGTTCAACTTGCAGCTTTTAATCTATAAATGTCGCAAATATGTTTCATATCTTCCTCCCTGTTGATGATAGCCTGATAGATATCTTCGTCAGTCAA
>NZ_NFJG01000181.1:0-4961 GCF_002159755.1 Bacteroides sp. An269 | reverse complement strand
AACAGGAGCGGAAAGGACCAAAAAATCGCCCAAAGCACACACGAAAACGGATACATCAAGCCAAGAAAAACTTTTTGGAGAAATTCAAAACAGCTTCTCAAAACAGCTTAAAAACTTATCCCCAATCAGCACACGATAAATTCAAAACAGTTTCTCAGTTTCCGTCCGGTTTCTCTATTTCGGTGAATGGGCTGTCATCCCATTGGAAACTGTCTGGATTATCAGGATGAGCTGGGTCAAAAGGCTGATAGTCTTTCAGACAGGCAGCGAATGGAAGGTTCAGCCCACGGATTCCTTCTACTATACAGCGAGCTATTTCGTAGGCTCCGTAAGGGTTGAAGTGGGTATTATCGGCAAGTTCGCGAGTCTGTCCCGGGTAAGTGCCTGCAGGATAATGTACAAAGGCTTTCTTCGAGGTTTCTACTCCCAGTGCTTCATACAGTGTGCGGGTCATGTCGTGCAGTTCGATGACTGGTACCTGTTCGCGCTGTGCCACCCAGCGCATGGCATCGGGATAGTCTTCGTGGGTTTCGAGTATCTTGCCGTTTTCATCGAATGAGCGGCGTTGGGTCGGGGTAACGAAGACCGGAGTGCCTCCTTTGAGACGTACTTCATCGATGAAAGTCTTCAGCTGGGTAGCAAAGAAGTAATAGGCTCCCTTGCCGGGTCCTTTCAGTTTCTGGTCGTTATGTCCGAATTCGATGAACATGTAGTCGCCTGGTTTCATTTGCGTGAGAGCTTTCTTCAGGCGTCCTGCCTTGATGAAGGTATCGGCACGTTCGCCACTTTCGGCATAGTTGGCAAAACATACGCGGTCGTTGAAGAAAGCGGGAATCATCTGTCCCCAACTTGCCCACGGTTCGTTGTCCTGGTCTACTACGGTAGAATTTCCGGCAAGGAAAACTGTAGGGACATTGTCTGCCCGTTCTATTTTTATGTTTGCTACGCAAGGGGCGCTGCCATTAAATTCCAGCGTGAGTTTGTCATCCCAGTTCAACTTGTTTTTTTCGCGTAGTTTGATACGTACTTTTTCCTCTCCGTCAATAACCGTGTTACGTTTGTTGATAACGAACGTAAAGGTCTTGAATTCTCCTTTGCGGGTAAGGATTCTGTTCAGGAACAAGCGGCGCGATTCACCTCTTACGGTGGTGAGTCCTGCTTTTTTCTTGCTTCCTAGGGTGACGGTGATGCGATAATTACCATCGGGTACGTCAACCGAGAAGAAGAATGGCTGGTCCGATTTTCCATCAGGGGCAGGAATGAGGTCATAGCCGAAGTGTCCTTCTCCTGGATATAGTGAATCGGGGGTAATGTAGATGGTTGTGCTTCCTTTATCCGCTTTGTTGGGAGCAAAGGTAAAGTCGTAGGTTTGTGCCGATAGGCCTGCAGCCGGAATCCATCCGGCTATCAGCAGGCTGAATAGAATGTTTGGTTTCATCTTATTCATAGGTGTTTTCGAGTTAGAGTTTATCATAGTTTACAGGAATCAGTTTTACGCAGCTGTTCAGTCCCGCAGGCATGGGTTGCAAGTGGCTGTAGTCTCCTTTTTCGTAGTTCAGCTTTACCATGTTTATTTCCTTGAAGATGCGCCATTGTTCACCTTTGCGGTCCATGTCGGCAATGCGGTTGCTCGGTAGGTTGGTTACCTCTACTTCGAGGGTATTCTTGCCGGGTTTCAGCCATTTTCCTATTTTCAGGCGGAAGGGTACGGCCCATACAGTTCCTGCTTCGTGTCCGTTGATGCGTACACGTGCACTTTCCCTCACGTCGCCCAAGTCAAGAATCCAGTCGTCTGCTTTCAGCTGGGGCATGTCGATAGTTACTGTATAGCGTGCAGTTCCCATATTGATAGTGGCATTGGGATGGTCTATTTCTGTCCACGACATGGGGGTGTCGATGTCGAATTCGCCTTCGATGCTGGGATGGCTTTCAGTGAATGCCAGTTTCCATCCATGGTCCAGGCTAAGGCTGTATGCTTGTTCGGAGCCGTATTTCCATGCGGATTGTCCTTCCGGTTTTTCCCGGAATGTCTGTACGATGAGGCTTTCGCCCGATTTCAGTTGCAGGCGCACTTGTAGCTTACCATCTTTCGTGCGTGTCTGTGCCATGCCTTTTTCACCGGTCATAGGGTCGAAGAGCATGGCTGCGGTATCGGCTACATTAAGCGTTGCCCATCCGTTTACGTCTTGTTTTTGCAGGCAGGATACAAAGTAATGGTGTCCGTCGGGATTGGTCCGTCGGATGAACTGTAAGCCATAGCGTGTTTTTATTTCTTCTGCCGGTGTGCCGGTGGCATCGAGTACCTGATGGTAGTCAGAACCAATGATAATCCGTCCCTTGCCGAAGTCGAAGCATTGTGTCTTGTCGAAGGAATCAGCTTGGGGAAGGTCGGCACAGACAGCTGAAAAGGCTTTGCGGTTCTGTCTCAGTTGGCTGTAGCCCGGAACGTCTTCGGGGTATTGTTCGACAAATGCCACAGTGGCTCCTTCTCGTGCCAGACTTATCAGTTTTTTAAGGGTAGTGGCAGGCATCAGGCGTGCGGCTGGCACTACCAGTGCTTTGTATCGGGTTCCTCCGCTGGTTACCAGCTGCCCGTCTTCGTACCGGGTGGTACGTACGAATGCATCCGAGATATAGTCTACGTCATATCCGCCTTGGATGATGGTCTGGATGGTTTTGATGAATTTGGGGGCATATTGGTCCATCTTATGGATATCAAATGCTACCATACGTCCTGGCAGGTCGTTCCACATATCATAGATAGGAAGATATACCAGGAAATCATTGTCGGGTTGTCCCATTTGCAGGAAAGACTGGCAACGGGTGATGTAGTTAAAGAATGCCGGTGCATCGCGCCAGATGGAATTGGTAGGCGACATATTGACAGTGGCATAGAACAGCCATCCGGGCCATGCTGCTTCTTGAGGCGAGTATGGCGTGCCGTGAAAGAACATGTGGTTTACGCCAGATACGAACATCAGGTCCATGTCGGGTTTGCATTGTGACAGGGAAGTGCGGAAGTGGTCGGTAAGCCACGTGAAAGTTTCCGAAGAAGTATAAGGCTTTCCGGAGATATGTGCAGCCGACGAAGCATACTTCAGCATGGAAATGTCGGAAAAATTGGGGCGTGTCAGTGAGTCACGGCGTAATCCTTTGATGTGGAAGTCGGTCAGTCCGAAGCCTTCGCACTCAGGTATGTCTACCGATGCGTATGTATCAATCAGGTTGGCGGGTGAACCGTGTGCCTGGTTTCGGGTGGTGCTTCCGTGTCCATGTGCCCATTTGGTCCATTGGGTTGTAAAGTTGTCTATCAGCATTTCGCTTACGGTTTCCCTATAATCGGACAGGATACGTCTGCTGGTTTCCGGACGTGTTTCATCCAGAAATTCGGGAAAATGTTCTTCCAGCCGGTATCCTCTCCGTTTTGCAAATTCTTCCAGCAGTCCAGGTGTCCAGTCGGCACCATATACTTCGTAAGAATCATTGAAGAAGGAACGTGGCCAGTCGGTCTGGCTTTTCTTAAAAGCTTGGTCGAATTTGGCAAAGTAATTTTTTACAGCTTTCGGATTCAGGTGATCCATTACATACCCCTCTCCTCCGGGTGCGGCACGTTTCACTTTTTGCAGGGTCTTTCCTTCGAATAAGGCAACCAGTTGCCATTCCCCTGCGGGTGCTTTCCATATCAGTTTTCCTTCGTTTACTTTCGAAGTCAGGTCGAGGCATTTGCCTTTCCCGTCGTATGCCATCAGCCGGCTTAGTTTGGCAATACCTTCCTGCCGTTTTTTCTCTTTCGGGTCAGTGATGCATATATCCAATGATACATCTTTTCCTCCGTTTATCAGATAAGATTCGAAGATGGCTTTGGTGGCAGCTTCTTCGATAGTGACTTCGGGTCCTCCGAAAGGCCAGCCTGTACCGGTATTCATGTCGATGCTGATACCGTTTTTTTGAGCTTCAGCTTCGGTATATTCAAGCATTTCCATCCATTTGGGCGAGAGAAAATCGATGTCATTCTGTTCGTTTCCTTGTACACCGTAGATGGGAGTGATTTCCAGGCTGCCCAGTCCTGCTGTGCCGTATTTTTTCAGATTATACGAAAGATTCTTTTGGTCGACGGCACTACCCAACCACCACCACCGGCTACCCGGTCGGGCTTCTGGTTTCACTTCTGGCCAGTCTTGGGCATGTGCCGTGCTGCCCAAAAACAGTAGCGTCCATAGCATGTTGTACTTTTTCATGTGTTTTCAGTGTTATCGAATGATTATATGGAAGCAAATGTAAGGCGTTTTTGCCGATATTTCCATATAGAAAAGTACATATTCATGGATTATTGTACAGATTGTTGTCTGGTAGTTGGTGGTATGGCATCTTTCTTTTTACTTTTCGCGTAAAACCAGATTATAGAGTCTGTTTCGAATTTGTCGTGCGCTGATTTGGAATGAGTATTTGAATTTAGAAGCTGTTTTGAATTTCTCCAAAAAGTTTTTCTTGGCTTGATGTATCTGTTTTCGTGTGTGCTTTGGGCGATTTTTTGGTCCTTTTCGCTCCTGTTCTTCGTCAGATAGCCCGCTATTTTCCTCATCACAGAAGCGAAAATGCCTCAAAAACTCATCCCAAATCATCGCACGATAAATTCAAAACAGCTTCTTAGTTTCACTTCCGTGATGAGGAAAGATGCAGGACAGGACAAAAAGAAACACCACAGAAAACACTTGCATGTCTGAAATAGGCAAGGCTTCCTGTGGTGAATCAGCTCAACACACTTTTAATCCAATCCTGAAAAACAAGTATATTCCTATTGAGAAGCTGTTTTGAATTTCTCCAAAAAGTTTTTCTTGGCTTGATGTATCTATTTTCGTGTGTGCTTTGGGCGATTTTTTGGCCCTTTTCGCTCCTGTTCTTCGTCAGATAGCCCGCTATCTTCCTCATCACAGAAGCGAAAATGCCTCAAAAACTCATCC
>NZ_NFJG01000180.1:0-4978 GCF_002159755.1 Bacteroides sp. An269 | reverse complement strand
GCTCCTGTTCTTCGTCAGATAGCCCGCTATCTTCCTCATCACAGAAGCGAAAATGCCTCAAAAACTCATCCCAAATCATCGCACGATAAATTCAAAACAGCTTCTTATTCATCACAGAAAAACAGCATCAATTTTATCGTAAAGTTAATCTATATTAAACAATATTTTATTGTAATTTTTTCATACAAATATCATTTCCTGCAAGGCTCATTTCAATCTTTTGCCTTCTCCTTTCATTCAACTTCCCGACTACAAAACCGGCACATATCCGGCACATTTAGTTAACAAACCCTAATACAATTCGAATACATTCCTATAAATCAGCCGTTTACAAACAATCCGTCAGTAGCCGGCGCGGTTACAAGCCTGAGTTGAAACAGGCAGATACAAAAGGTAAAGCAGGACTTGCAAAGACCTGAGTTAGAACGATTTGAGTTTTTTAATTTATAAATTAAATTTTATTTGTTATGAGAAAAAAGTATTTAAGTGCACTGCTGTTCGGAGCGTTATTGGTCGCTTCAACAGGAACTTTTACCTCTTGTAAAGACTATGATGATGACATCAACAATCTACAAGAACAAATCAGTGGCCAGGAAGGTGTAAGCACCAAGATTAGTGCGATAGAAAGCACTATCAGCAGTTTGCAATCTGCACAAAGCGGTTTGCAAAGCGCAATTGATGCTGCCGAAAGTGCTGCCCAACAAGCTGCTCTGACTGCTCAAAACGCTGCCATTGAAGCTGCAAAGGCTGACTTGGAAGCGGCAAAGGCTGAACTGCAAGCTGCCGCTACTGCAGACAAAGAAGAACTGCAGGCTGCTATTGCTACTGTTAACGAAACATTGGCAGGCATTTCGGGCAGCATCCAGACTTTGGAACAGTTCAAGACTAACACTGAAGCTTCACTGGAAGCCTTGGCACAAGCTGACACCAATTTGCAGAACGCCATCACTGAGTTGGAAGCTTCTGTAGCTGAAAACGCTCAGCAGATTGCTGCCAACAAAACCGCTATTGAGGCACAGGTTGCTGCTTTGGACGAATATAAGGCTCTGACAGGTGCAGACATTGATGCTTTGAAAGCTTCAATCGAAGCCATCGAAGCTGGTCAGTTGACCGAAGAAATGGCTAACAAGATTGCAGAGCAGGTGACTGAAACTGTTGGTGCTGAACTGGATGTAATTTCTGCTGCATTCAGCAAGGCTGTAACATTTGTGACCGTTGTGAACTATAATTTGAATGGTAGTAACAATAGCATTGTTCAAGGTGCTCTGACTACTTTGGATTTGCGTACTGCTGTTGCACGCGTAGATTATACATTCGGTAAGGACGAAGTTGAAGCTGGTACATACGAAATCGCAAATCAACGTGAATTCAAGAAAGGCGAACGTGCTTTCTTGTCTGATTCTATTGTTATTCGTGTATCTCCGACTAATGCTGTACTGACTCCGCAGCAAATTTCATTCGTAAATTCTGATAAAGTAACATTGGATAACTTGGTAACCATTGAAAGCGTTGAACCTGTGAAAGGTGTAGCTACTCGTGGTATTTCAGCTAACGGATTGTGGCAAGTGAAGTTCAAACTGAACGAAGCGAGCTACAAAGATGAAGCTTATAACGCTGCTTCTAAATATGATTACAAAGAAGGTATGGATGTAGAAAAGATAAAAGAACTTAAAGACATCCTTTATGCTGTTGCTGTCAAAGATACTCCGGAAGATACAGAACGTTACGTAACCAGTGGATACGATTTGACTTTAGGCAATGAGTACGATTATCATTATGACTTAGAATTCATGGTAAACGATACTTATTATAAGGATATCCGCAACCGTTACTATTATGCAGAAGAAAGAAACAATGACTATACTAATGACAATCAAGGACATACTTGGGTCGTAGACGAACAGCAAAATTTGTTGTTTGATAAAGCATGGGATTTGGACGCTGAAGGTGAACTTCAAGAAGATGGTACAAATTTCTTGACTGAAGTAGATGGAATTGATGCAGGTTACACACGGACAATTTACGGTAATAAACAAGATTGGTATTATGGTGGAGATGAACGAAATTCACGAAATTTCTTCATGGCTAAACCTAATGAAGCATTTACTGTAAGACTGGGTAATGAAAATCAATCTGAAGCAGATTTGGCAGGTATCTATGGTTTCTATGTGACACTGGATTCACAACGTGCCGTAGAAAGTGCTCCGTCTGAAATCAATGCATGGAACTCTTATGCTGGAAAGATTGAAGGTCTGAATCAAATCACCACTTCAAGAGAAATCACTTTGAACATTAAAGACGAAAGTGCTAATGGCGATATCATCGGTTTCCGTGTATATGCCATCAATCAAGATGGTACATTGGTTGACCCAGACGGTAAAGCATTCTATGTATCTGTTGGCAATATTGCTCAAATAGAGGTAACTGACGTTAAATATACTCCGACAGAATTCAACGATCAGGTAATTGACGAAATTCCTATACCTGCCGAATTGACCCAGTTGTTCAAACAAAGTATGTTCTACCGCATGTCCGATTGGACAGTTGATTATGAAAATAATCCAGTTGTAAGCAAAGGCAATAATACATATAAGTCTGGATTTAGAATTGAGTTTATTGATGAAAATGGAAATTCTACATCTCCGTATTATGCAGAGACAATGAAGATTACGTTAAATGAACTTCCTTGGATGTACAAAGACGGTGGAACTTATAGCGGAACCTTCAATATCAGAAATGAAAAAGAAGCTGTTGTAAGAACTGTTAAAGTATCGTTCACTAAGGAAATGCCTACATTCCCGAGCGAATTCTCTATGAAGAATAACCAGTTGACAAACGGTGCTAAGGAAGTGGTTGTAAATATCAATAACTGGAATAATAATCCGGTTCATAATTTGGGTACTGCATTCAATGGCATTTCTACAGCAGATAATGCAATTGTAGACAGGAATTATACATTCACCAGCGATAACGATCAGATTGTATTCAACTCTGATTGGATCAATAACGATGATCGTTATGGATTCTATCTTGATGTAGATAATAACATGAATGATGCAGCTAAACTCTTCTCAGATAAGAATACTACTGATAAGGTTTACAATGTGACTGTAGGATATGTTTACGAAGGCATTTCTTCGGAATCTGATGATACTAACTACGAAGTAGATGCTCCGACAGACAAGAACTTCAAGATGAGATTGGTTTGCGGCAATGGATTAACTTCTGAATGGAAGAATTACGATGCTAAGAAGGCACCGATTCATAGTGAAATTGTTTATGGTCAAACTACTCGCATAGCAGCTGCCGATATCTTGAAACTTAAAGAAGGTGATACTAATATCACAACTCTTACTGCCAGCCAGATTAAAGATTGCCATTTGGCAACAGGCGGTGTAAACGATGAATACTTCAAGGTTTCGTTTGATGAAAGCACTCAAGAATTCATATTCACAACAATATTGACGGAAAACCCGCCGGTATCTGACATCAAGGGTGCTGAATTAAAGTTTACTTTGGTTGACGTATTCGGACATGAAAATCCGGAAAGTTATAAATACATTGATATCACGCTTCAATAATACAAAGGTGGTAATCAAAGTGATTTAAATAACCAAATGCTTACCTAAGATAAGAGAGGCATTCTCAATCTCGTGTTGGGGCTGCCTCTCTTCTTTTTTAACTGATTATCCTTATGAAAGCCAACATCCAGAAAGCCTTTGTCGTCTTGATTATCTGCCTAAGCGCAGCCGTTGTGATGTATTACCTTTGCAGCTAATGCAGAAGAGCTCCCAAATGGCAAGCCACAGGACAATAGATGAAAGCTGATATAAAGAACAAACAATTTCGAAACGGAGCATTCCTCTGTAAACGGGTACATCAACATGCTGATGGAAAACTCCCGATTCTACTATCGGACCTATACGGAAGACAAAATCATCCTCAAATACATCGCTCCCCAACTATAAACTCGCCAACGCTTGCATCCGGCCTATCAACCTTCCGGAAGTGTCTTTATTTGCAAGCCGCTCATATTCTCTTTCCCGAAAAACGATTAATAACCACTTTTTTATTAGTGAATATCCACATTTCACTCAATGAACTGTAGGGACGTATCGCATACGCCCTGAAATCATCCGCGTGGATAAGTTGACGCATTCAGGGCGTATGCGATACGCCCCTACATGGATATTTACGAAATTCATTAATAGTAAATCGTAAATAGTCAAATAGTAAATCAGACGGTTTTCCAGTCCTCCACCGTCCCCGTTTCGGAAGAGAAGTTCACACCTATTTTATATAAGGTGCGCGGGTCTGCTTCGTAGGGTCGGGCATAACCTTTCGCCTCTATCTGCGCCAAAGCCTCGTCCGCCGTACCGTCGCGCTTGAACTCGAAAATATAAATGTAGTCATCCGTCTCCACGATGCAGTCGGCACGCCCCTGACTCTGCTCTTTTTCGGCATAGACCGTGTAGACGCTTATCAGGCGGAAGATGAGGTAAAGCGTATAGTGGAAGAAGCGTTCCTTCTCCGCCTCGTCCTTCTTAGCACGCATTGAGTATGGGATACTGGCGAGAAAAGAAGTAAACAGCTTGCGGAGTTGTTCCAAATCGCCTTGACGCATGGAAACAACCACACTCCGTATCCAGCCGCCCAGGTTTTCCTGAGGCTGCAAATAACTGGAAGCAACCAACGATACAAAGCCGCTCTTCACCTCATTATTCGGGAAGTCGAGCAGGAATGTACCGAAATCACTGTCGTAGCCCTTGATGGTCAGGTATCCGCTTTGGTAAATCATCGGCAGGGGCTTTTCCACATCCGCCTTATAATCGACAAACTCCTTGTCCTCGTAATATTTGCCGGTCATTCCGTTCAGGTCCTCCTGCGTATGGTTCAGCAGGCGGACCAGATAGGTGGGTGTGCCGCTGGAGAACCAATAGTCACGGAGTGCCTTTTTGGCAAACGCGTTCAGCAGGCT
>NZ_NFJG01000018.1:0-47743 GCF_002159755.1 Bacteroides sp. An269 | reverse complement strand
CCTATAGGACACAATAGGTCACCTCCTTTTCTTGGTTAACCTTTTTTACGGCAAAGGTAACTTTTTTCTTTGCCCTTTTACCAATGCAAATCTAAAGGAGGACACAGAGGCTTTTAAATTTTTTGAATATCCGCAAAATGCCCATAGTATAAAAGGGAATTAGAAGGAGTTATGCCTTCGGCAGGAGTTAATCCTGCTATGGCTCCCATGAGCAAAAGTATTGGCTTCTAACTCCTTTTAACTCCTTGAAATAACTCCTTTTAACTCCTTATTGGGCAAAATGCGGACATTCATTATTTATAATCTGCGAAAATCTGCGTGAAGCTGCGTTTCTTCATCGTGCCACCTCATTTATACTGTGGTGAAATTCATTTACCAACAAACTACTTCATGACAAAAGTATGCAGGGAATGTGCGTCCAGCGTCACGTTAAGGTATTTCTTCCCTATCTTCACGCTTACCGGCTGCGGCGTATCGCCCAAATTGCCTGCTATAACGACAATTTTCTTTTCAGGAGTACGGTAGACCACCGCTATCGTTCCGTCTTTCTCTTTGGGAGCATAGCCTATCATTTCACTTCCGGGAACGACAAAATGAGAAAAATGCTTCACGGCATAATATTCTGCCGTATAGCGGAACGTCCGTGTTTCACTGTCCAGCTCTATCAATGCATTCTGGTTCCATCCCCAAGGACTGGTGCCATGCTTTGGAAGCAAGAAGTTCCAATTAAACCATTCGTCGCAACCATTGCCCACATTGTCACTTATCAAAAAGAACGTATGCTCGCCCGCCTTCCAGTCCATAGCTCCGTTGCCGCATTCACTTTCCGAACAGATATAATGGAAACCGGGATACTGACGGCGTAGGGCAGGCAGGATTTGACGTCCTTCCCACTGAAAGGCAAGCCCTTCGATGCAGGCACGCAACCGGTCATCGCTTAATACCTTTTCTACATGGTCTTGCCGGTTGGTATTAAACGTACCCAAATACAGCTTCACATCCGGATGATGCTTTTTCAAGGCAGGAGCCAAATAATCACGGTTGAAACGTATCGTGCCTTCAGCTGTCCAGGCACAGCCCGGATAAGGCGTGTAGCTGTAGGCCTCATTCTGATAGATTACCATATCGATGTTTACCCCCTGGGCTTTATAGGCATCGATGAACTTACAAAAATAATTGGCGTATGCCTGCAGGTAACGAGGGTCTTGAATGAAATAATCCTGTGTAGCCAGTTTTCGGGGGAATTGCCCTTCACGCTCGCCCAAGAATTTCATCTCATCCTCGTTTACCCCGTCTTGCGAGCCATACAGCAGATAGTCCAAACGCTTGTCCTGCCGGTTGAAACGGCTGCTCAGTACCGGGTAATCTCCATTGATTTTCATCCAGCTTGGCGGACTCCAGGGAGATGTCCAGAAAGTCAAGCGAGGATTGAACTTCTGGGCGGCACGAATCAAAGGAATGATGCCCAGCTTGTCGCGGTCGATATTGAAATAACGCAGTTCCAAGTCGCCTGCCACTTCGTCACAGCTATACCACGAACGGGCATAATCGCTGGCATTCATCGGGATACGTCCGCGGGTAAACTTCAAGTCTCCGTCGGGAGCAAACAGGTTATGCATAATTTCATCCTGTTCATCACGGGTCAGCGCCAGCAGGGCATCCCAGTCCAACTCGTTGAACGTCGTACCCCATGCCTTGAAAGGAACGCCTTTTTCTGTCCCATCTATTTCCAGCAAAGGAGTCTGAACGGGACGGGATTGCAGCTTGGTCTCATCCTCTTTCCAATAATTGTTTTCTGTACTGCATATCCATACATAAGACTGTGCCTGTATGCCATAAACCATACTCAAAAAGCATACGGCAAAGGTCCATTTTAGAAAAATCGGTTTCATAAGAATTTACGTGTTACGGTTTATGATTGTAAAATATACGAATATCCTCATTTCCCCTACATGGGCTGTTTGCGGACATTCACTTTGCAATAATAATTATTTTTCCCCGAAAAAGCAAGAGAGTATGCCCCAATGAAAGCAAATACAGACTTACCATTAAAAAATGAATATCCGCATTTTACTCCTACATGGAATGTTTGCGAATATTCAAATTTAGAAATTTATCTGATACTAAAACCTATTGCCATGCAGGGTTTTGTGTCAAGACCCCTTCTGAACTGGTTATATAATAGGTAGGAATAGGGAATTTGCTATGCTTCGCATAGTCAAAATTCGTCCGTCCTTTACGGTGCATGAGGTTGGTCGTATAATTGGGTACTACTTTTTCATAACGCACCAAATCAAACCAACGGTTTCCTTCAAAAGCCAATTCTATACGGCGTTCGTTCCAGATTATTTCCCGTAAGGCATCTTTTCCCAACCCTCTTTTTTCCGGCAATACACCTGCCTCGGCATACGTTTGGTTTCCACGAGCGCGGAAACGGACTTTTTCAAGGGCATCTTCTGCCTCTGTTGTTTTCCCAAGTTCATTAGCCGATTCGGCATAAACCAACAAGATATCCGCAAAGCGGAGGAATGGCAGGTTCAATTCTTGCTTGAAAAAGTCATTGTCGGGCCATTGCGTAGCGGGCCAAATCACTTTCTTGTTTGCATAGTTAAACTCAGATACAACATTCCCTGCCTCATCTTTTTCTTCCAGCCAAGTTATTTCACCTGTATAGCCTTCAATGGTTTCTCCCTTTTCAAAGATTGTCGCTTCCTTACGCGGATCTCCCTCTTCATAAGCACTTACAAATTCATCGGAAGGAACAAAATAAGCAGACCCCAATCCTGAGCCGGGAATACCTTGAAATTCTACATACGGATTACGCAAACGCCCCTCGATATTCTGGTAAATATAGTGTCCCGGCATCATGCTTTCCGAAGAATATTTACCCTGAATAGAGAACAGATTCCGATAATCCGGGTCGAGTGAATATTCATGGTCTACATTCACAACTTCATTGGCATACTTGTAGGCGTTTTCATAATCCTGACGATATAAGTAAACCTTTGCCAGTATCCCTTTTGCCGTTCCTTTGGTCACACGACCCAAGTTTTCTTCTCCCCATTCCTGACGGGTAGGAAGATGTTCTATAGCGTATTCCAAATCAGATATTACCAATCTATAAATATCTTCCTCTGAACTTTTGGGAATATTATATTCATTTTCTGCCGGAACATGGTCACGCAACACCACTTCACCGAATACATTCATTAAATCAAAATGCCAATATGCACGGAAAAAACGTGCCTGCGCGTTATAAAGAGCTGCTGTTTCATCATCATAATCTTTCGTAAGTTCCAATACCTGATTGCAATCATTTATATATTGATACCATCTTTCCCATAACCGTTCCACATAAACGTTATTGGGGTCGTACTGAAAGTTATATGCAGTCAAGAAATTAGCGTCTGCCGTATTCATCCGCACATCATCCGAAGGAAACTCATGCGTTGTAAAATACATTGTACCCAAACGGAAAAAACGCCAGTTAATGGATGAATAAACACGTGATACCGCTTCATTAATTCGTTCTTCTTGGCTAAAATACAAATCTGTGGTCAATTCTCCTTGCGGAGTAATATCCAAGAAATCACTACACGAACCTAATATACAAGTTCCAGCCAATGCCATTATATATGTTTTTATCTGTTTCATATCTTCTGAATTAAAAGAATTATTATAAAGTCAAATTCAAACCGAAGTTCACACTGCCCGCCATCGGATAAGTATTCGAATCCTGCCCATCCATGATTTCGGGAGTAAAACCTTTATATTTAGTAAAGTAAAGCAGATTAGATGCGTTTACATAGATACGAAGTCTGCCAATCCCAATCTTATTCATCCATTCATCAGGCAACGTATAGCCCAATTCTGCAGAACGCAATTTCAGATAATCACCATCGAAAACCATTATATCCAATGTTCTTCCTACATTGATTGATCCGCCTGCCAAACGAGGCATAACAGCGTCCGGATTTTCAGGAGTCCATGAATCACACCAATCACGATGCATATTGTTGGTCACCGATGTAAAGTCATTGTAAGAGTTATTCATCACCTTCCCTCCAAAACTTCCGGTAAAATCCAAATACAAGTCAAACCCTTTCCATGACGCATTAAATCCCAAGCTTCCCGTAAATTTAGGATAAGGGTTTCCAAGATCCGTCTGATCCTCTGCGGTAATTCTTCCATCCCCGTCAACGTCTACATAAATCAAATCTCCCAATTGGGCTTCCGAATGATATACGTCCGCCCCTTTGCTACGGGCATATTCGTTCCAGCGGTCAAGGTCTGCCTGAGTACGGTAAATGCCTTGCGTCTTATACCCATAGAAATATCCGAAAGGTTTTCCTTCTTCCTTGGCTGTCTGAAGATTAGTAGACCAAGCAGTGGAAATAGTCTTTTGATTCTTCCAATCGGTTACTTCATTCTTGAATGTACTTCCACTAAATGTAAAACCATAATTGAACGGATGCCTGTTATCCTGCCATGCAACAGTAAACTCAAAACCACTGTTACGGACTGAACCTGCATTGGAATATGTAGGCGTAATACCCACCGAACCGCCTTTTATCGGCAATATCATCAAGAGGTCTTTGGTCTTACGGTTGAAATAATCAAACTCAAGAGTCAGCATACTATTAAACAACCCCAAGTCAAATCCCAAATCAACCTGTTCACTACGTTCCCATTTGATATCCGGATTAGATGCATTTACAATACCTACATCGGGATATACTTGTCCATTAAAAACAGCATGATACTCATCAACCATCGATACCAACGCATACGAAACATTGTCCTGAATCTTGTCATTACCTGTTTGTCCCCAGCTTCCTCTTATCTTTAAATTGCTCAACCAGTCCACATCCTTCAGAAACGCTTCTTCACTGACCCGCCAACCTACTGCAGCCGACGGGAAATACCCCCAACGGTTATTCTTTCCAAATTTGGAAGAACCGTCCGCACGCATTGTAGCCGTAAACAGATAACGGTCTTTCAATGAATAATTGACACGGAACATGTAAGAAGCTCTTGTCGTAATTGTCGGTTTGACCGCTGCCACGGTACGGTCTGCATCAGTAGGAGCGGTAGCTGTCATGCCATAATCCTTGTCGTACATCAAAATATTCCGGCTGTTTGCTCCCAATCCTTGTGTCCGTGCTTTTTCAGACGTAAAACCTGCCAGGATATTCAAATGGTGAGTGTTCCCCCATAAACGATCATACGTCAATGTATTTTCCCACAACCATGTGTTTTCGAGCGCATAATTCTCCATAAAGGTATTAGAACTGTTGCTTTGATGGGATGGATTGATATTGTAAATCCCCTTCAACTGATGTTCATAACCATGTAACCAATCAACACCATACGACGTACGGAATGTAAGCCCTTTCACTATTTCCCAGCTTCCCCATACATTCCCAAAGAAACGTATCCGCTTATTGTTATAACCGGCATTCAGGGCTAATTCCGCAACAGGATTTATCAAATCACCATTCTGCATAGAATTCCACTCTCCTTGTTCATTTTGGGGTGTAATAAGAGGTGAACCAGACAAAACGGAACGCATCAAACGATATGAATCGCTTCTGCCGTCACTGTTGCTGACAGCTAAATTCAAGTTATGTCCTATCCGGATAGATTTTGAAAGCTTATATTCATTATTGATACGGAAAGTCCAGCGGTCATAAGACGTATTCTCCCATACACCATTCTGCTTGAAATATCCGGCACTCACATTATAATTCACAGATTCGGAGCCACCCGATACAGAAAGTTGATGGTCACGTGTCCAACCGTTCCGGGTCATTTCCCCCAGCCAATCAGTTCCTTTTCCATACCCCGACGGATTTCCGTAAGGTTGTTCTTGTCCGGAATTTTGGGCAACAATATTCATTAAGCGGGCATATTCGGAACCATTGCAGACATCATAATTATCAATGATATACTGAAAGCCTTCACTCCCTGAGTACGAAACGACAGGCTTTCCGGACTCGCCTCTTTTTGTTGTCACCATAATCACGCCATTGGCTCCTCTTGAACCGTAAATAGCAGTAGCTGAGGCATCTTTCAGCACATTCATACTCTCGATATCTTTAGGGTTAAGAAAATCTATATTATTTGTCATTACCCCGTCTACTACGTACACAGGAGTAGCGTCACCATCCGTACCAATACCACGAATACGGACGGTAGGAGTTGCTCCCGGCGCTCCTGAAGTCACGACCGTCAGACCGCTTTTCCCTTGCAAAGCTTCTCCGGCATTTCCTCCCCTGATACCGGAAATGTCTTTTAACTTGATTGTGGTAACAGAACCTGTAAGGTCTGATTTACGCTGTGTACCATACCCCACTACTACCACTTCATCCAAAGCTTTCGAATCTTCTTCCATCATGACTTTCAGATGTTTCTGCCCGTCAAGAACCACTTCTTGCGTCTTATAACCGATATACGAAATAACCAAAACGCCTTGAGCATCCGGCTAACTAAACTTACCATCCAAATCTGTAATAGTCCCGTTTGACGTGCCTTTCACTACAACGCTGGCACCAATAACCGGCTCACCGTTCACATCAGTTACAATACCTTCTACAACATTAGCTTGCTGCATCCACCCTACGCTGCCTATACCTGCAAAAGCCGATAACGAACTTCCAGCCATCAAAGGTGATGCCATAAAGACAGAGAATAACATTCTCTTTGACAACATTCTCACTACATTTTTCATAAATCAATTTTTAAATTAACAATTTATTTAGATACATGCTCTCATGAATTCACGTACATCTCTCCTACTAACAAAAAGGTGGCTTTCTACCGTACGAAAGGACAGATTCAGCTTTTGGGATATTTCCGAAATGGAGTTAGACTGAAACCGACTCATCACATACACCTTCCGACGCTGTTCGGAAAGCGTAGCAACTTTCCGGTACTCCCACCGCCGCAAGTCTTTTGCAATCACCTGGCTCTCCAAATCCGTAACAGAAACCGGAAGCACCTCATACAGATAGCGGTCGATTTCCTGCTTCTTATATAAACGACGTAAATAATCGTTTACCAAATTACGCACAATGGTAAAAAGGAAATATTTCAATGTATCCCGACGAATCATCATCCGGTATTCAAGTAATCGTAAAAAAGCATCTTGAGTCAAATCTTCCGCATCGTCCCTGTCATCGATACGACGGCAAATATAGAAAAACACTATCCGACGGTATTCTTCATAATATTCGGTTATCAACTGGTCTGACATTTTAATACGGTTTTTCATATCATTAAATCTTTTTTGAATTACATGCAAATATATGTAGTGTATCTTACATGTGAAATTATTCAGGAATAAAAGCTATATCACTCAATAAATAGAGACTAAACAATCAATAAATAATTATTTTTCAAATGATTAGAAGAGTACGAATGGAAGTCTCAAATAATTGTGTGATACTGTACGTGACGTTTTACTGCCTTTTACATATTGCAGAATAATAACAGAATAACCCAAAAGAACACGATAAGACACAAAAACAACATACAAAACAGAATATCCTGCCAGCCTATCCATCAACATACACAACCGGGCACCTGCCTTAACCCCAGATTTCCGAAACTATTTTCCCAGCTTATATCCTCCCACACCGGCAAATACCTCTCTTGCCCCATTGACCTAACTGCATCGTTCCACCCAAATAAGTAACTTTTCTGTAAGATTAATAATCCTACACGTGTAAGATTAATAATCTTACAGCCGGAAGATTAATAATCTTACAAGCAACGCACCTGCCTGCGTTTGCCTACGCAACTATCTGCATCGGGCAAAACAAAAGGCACAAAGAGGAATAGAACCTCTTTGCGCCTTCATGACACTGCAGGTATTATTTCTTAACGGTTCAACTGCTTGATGTATTCATTGGGAGTGATACCTGCCACCTTCTTGAAATAACGGAAGAAAGAGGCACGCGAACTGAAGCCGCATACTTCTGCCAACGCCTCCAGCGTGTACTTGGCATATTGCTCATCCACAATCAGCCGCTTGAACTCTTCCACACGGTATTCGTTGATGTAATCGTAATAGTTCTTCTTCAGGTATTGATTGAAGAAGTAAGAAAGCGTATGCGAAGTGTATCCTGTCATCTTTGCCAGGTCGGCTATCTTCAACTCGGAATTCTTATAAGGCTTTTCTTCCTGCATCAGCCGCTCCAGTATTTTCTGGAGCTGGCGGCATTCTTCAGGGTCTACCTTGTGCACCTTGTATTTCTCTTTTGCCGGCTCGTCCTCCGAATGTTCCATCGGCGGAATGTATGTTTCCAGCGCACCGTCTAGAATGGTCTGCAATACCAGTTTGTCCGGGTCGGGCTGCGTAACGGGATTATCCTGGCTTTCCTGCCTGCCGGATACATGCAGGCGTCCCGACCGTTTCTTCCGCACAAGAAACCAGGCAAGGCTTCCGATAAACAACAGTCCTGCCCCTGCCACAAACCAGCTCCAAAATACGGAATGCACCTTAACAGGCAATGCGATTTCTGATTCGGGAAACCCGATGCTACGTATCCTGAGCAGATAATCTCCCGCAGACAAATTGTAAAAAGAAACAGACGACTTACCGATTAAAGGTTTCCACACGTCATCCTCTCCGCCTTCCAACCTGTATTCGTAAAACATATCAGACGGATGGGTATAAGTAAGCGCCGAAAAGAAAACGGTCAGATTGTTTTTCACCTTGTCCAGGTAAATGCCGTCCGCCTGTCCTTTGCTCCACACTTCGGGAATCGCCTCTTCCCCATCGACCTGCACTCCCGAAACAGCCAGCTTATAAGGCGGAATTTTTCTCGACTTCAGCTTGTTCATGTCCAGATAAACCAAGCCTTTGGAATTACCGAACCAAAGTCCGCCGTTTTCGTCCTTCACCGGCATACAGTTGATAAAGATAGGGCTCAAGATACCGTCGGAGAGGCTATAAGGCATCACCCGGTCTTTCTTGTCGTAGCGATAGATGCCGTTGTTGGTCGTGAACCACAGCCATCCTTCATTGTCCTCCACCACCGACATCAGCGTTTTGCCCCGAAGCAGTTCGTTGTCGAAACGCGAGAAATGGCTCATGGAAAGGTCGGACACAAACAAGGTACCCTTTTCGGGCAATAAATAAAGATTGTGCCTGGAATCTTCGTAGACCACCCTTACTTTCTCTTCGTTGATGAATCCTTCGGGAAAGACATCCGTACGGATGCTTTCCGACGAAGCATCCCAAATGCAAAGCCCTTTCTCGGTACAAATCCATCCTTTGCGGGTAGAGTCGAAAAAGACTTCGTAGATATTCCCTTCGGGCAACTTGGAATTGGAACCGGTATAATGAGCCACCTGCTTCCCTGCCCGATAGCGGTAAAGCCCCGATGAAGTGCCAATCCACAAATCGCCGTCCGCATCCGGACGGATGCAGAATATATGGCCTGTCAGGAATGGCTCGCCCTCCGCCGCATCGAAATCAACCAGTTCAAGGGTCAGCGGGTCGAACACATACATGCCGCCTCCATACGTACCGATGTAGTATTTCCCCTCGAAATAGCAACTGGAAATAATCATATTGGCACGCAAGTTATGAAAACTCTTGAACAACCGCCTGTCTTCATCGATAAAATACAGCCCGTCGCGCGAGCCTACCAGCTTTTCCCTCTGGTGGAAAGCGATGGTACGCACCGGCATGTCACGCGTATCCAAATAGGGCGGATACTGATAAGCCGCAAACAGCCCGTTATTGTGCAACGTATAGTCCAGCCCCAGCTGATAAAAACCTATCCAAAGCAACCCGTCGCGGTCTACTAAAAGCGAGTACACCGAATTGGAACGGATACTGGCATCGTTTCCGGTCTCGTGCCGGAACGACTTCACGACCTTTCGCTGAGTCACCGACACGAAATGGACTCCATTTCCGTCCGTCCCTACATACAGCAGGTCCTTGCCGTCGGTAGAAAGAGAAGAGATGACCGAGCAGCCCACATCCACCAGCTTGCCGAAAGCCTTTTCCTGCGTATCGAACGTAACGATTCCTTCGTTCATCGTTCCCAGATACAATACCCCGCCGATACGGGTCAGCGAGTAAAACGGGTTCCGGTATGCATACGTCTCCAGCTTGCCCGAAGCGGTATGCAAAGCCACTACCCCTTTCAAGGTAGCCAGCCACAAACGGCCGTCTTCGCCGATGTTCAACCCTTTGATTTCGTTCCATTGCGAAAACACGTTCTTGTCTATCAGGATGTTACGCATCTTGCCGCCCTCGTAAACGAACAGTCCTTTGCGCGTGCCTGCATACAGCGTTTGCTTCCCGTCCGACAAGAGGCAATATACCGGAGCATCTATCAATACCGGCTCTACAGCCTCCAGGTCATCAGTCGCTTTGTCCAGATGCAGCAACCCCACATCCGACCCTACCCATATCTCCCCCTCTGCCATCTCGGCAACAGCATATACCCGTTTCAGGTTTTCGGCTTTCCCCTTTATCAGATAATGCTTCAGACGAATGCCGTCGAAACGTTCCAACGACACATTGGTACCAAACCACATATAGCCCGACCGGTCCTTATAGCAAGTGTTGATGACCAAATCGGGCAACCCGTCGGACACCGACAGGCTGCGGAAACTATATGAAAAGGGCATGCCTGCCGCCCGTGCCGCCACGAGCAACAAGATGCCCACCATGATTATTATAAACTTCAGCTGTTCTCTCATTCTTATTTACCAATCTACCTTTTTTTGAGACGAACAAAAATAACAATATCTTTTCTACTTTGAAAACAATACAGAAGTTTTTGTTTGCACCGACGGCAAACTAAGCTCTTTTCCACCCATCGTAATTGTACACGGACGGGAAGCGGTGTACATCCAGCCTCCAGCCTCCTTCACCAGCAAAACATCCGCCGCTTCTGCCGCTTCGATGCGGATATCCACCGCCTCAAGCAAGGTTCCGCCGCCCAAGAAAGCCATTTCTCCCTGCCCGCCTTTCTGCCGGTAGAGCGCATATACCGCCTGTGCCGAAATCCCTTCCGTGGTGCAACGCACTTCTGCCTTATCGGAAGAGAGAATCCAATCGGCCGTACCGTCGGTCTGTATCACTTGAATGCCCGTATGGCTTCCTTCTCCGGTGGCGCTGACTTCCGGAAAGCGTACCTCCCTGATGTGCGAAGGCGCATTCTTTGCCGTATGCGGTTCGAATACCGATACGAAAGGACGCTTCCACGCCTCTCCGCGCTGGCGTGCCACAAAGGTCAGCGTAGGCTGGTCGGCTATCACATAAGGCATCTGCTTGATGCGGCTCAACCCTTCGGTCATCGGGCTTAAAGCCGAGAAGATTTTCCGCTCCTGCTCGCCCTTCATCCACATCGACATCGTAATATCATCGCCATCGGGCATCCGGACGGTAAAGTCAGCCCGGACATCTTTACTGGTTTCGATGCATCGCTGATTATATATATAGGAGTAAGCATAGAGATGCGCCCCGGCAAAAGCCAGTTCTTGCGTGGGCTGCATCGCGAGCGTATCGCCGCCGGAAGCACGCAGGTCCAGCGTCTGTCCTAAGTTATGGTAGAAATAGTCGTGCATCTTGTCGCCGCCCTCTATCTTCCGGCTGCGGAACACATCGACATAATACCCCGTAGAATCGCCCGTATTGACAATGCTCACCAAACGGGTCTGGTCGGCATACGATTCGGGCTCGCGGAAATACACGTTGGTGTAGCTTACCGGCTGGTAGCCCACCCTGGCACCCGATGCCGGATAGAGGTTGCGCACACGGAAGGCATGGTTGCTCTTCATGACGGGATACGACGAGATGCCGTCTACGCACACCGTGTTATGAGCCGGGAACTGGCTGTAATACTCCAGGTAATCCAAACCTTGATACAACGTCTTCCCGATGCCTGCATCCGGTCCCAGCACATAGCCTTTTCCGTACAGTTCGAGGCTGATGCCGTTGGCGTGCGCATGGTTTCCCTCGCTTCCGTTGAGCGATGCCATCAGGCTGTTGCGTGCGTCCATGCCGTTGCGCTGTACCAGCCAGCTCACATTGGGCGCATAAAACGTCGGCGTCACATAGTCGTCTATCTTGCCGGCTTTCACCTCCTTGTCCAACACCAGCGGCTTATCGGCGAAAAACGAAGTGACCGCCACCGGCATACGGGCAGACTTTCCTGCCTCGCCGGCTTTCGTGTCGAACAGGCGGAACATCGCCGTGAATTTCCGTTCTTCGGCTTTCTTGCCGTACTGCTGCGCGTTCTGAATCAGGTAACGGAACACATCGGTGCGCAACGCGCCCGGATGTGTATCGCCCCAGCCGCACAGCATCCGGTTGGGGAACAGGTATTGAGGCAAGGCTTCTACCGCCTTCGGGATAACCGGAATCTGCATGGTCAGGTCGGTTTGCAGGTTACGGTCGAACAGGTTGGCAAACGAAACATAGTCGCCCACCACGTTCATGCTGTAGCCCGGACACTCCGCCCAAATGCCCGTAGCGGAATCAAATCCGTAATCCGCCAACCGCTTCAGCGACCACTGGCGGAGCGAAGATTGGTTGATTACATAATCAATGTAATAGCCCCTGCCCTTCCGGTCGGGATAAGCGGCATCGTCTTCCAGTATCAATGCCACGTTCATGATATAACGTGCCTGAATCAGGTTCCAGTTGTTATGAGGCACACCGTTGGCGATGATGTTCTCTATCCATTTCTTGAACGCTCCGGCATACACCGGCATCTTTTCGGGACGGGTCTGCTTCAGGTAATCATAAAGAAAATCATACAACGGCACCAACTCGTTCAGGATGTCTTCGTGAATCACCTCGAACGAGGTCATGCCCACCAGGGTCTGCTGGTGCCCGTTATTCAAGTCGACCGGCACGTTGCGGTAATAAATGCCCGTCATGTACGTATCGAACACCGATGCCGCCATCCGTCCATACGGCTCCTCGCCGGTCAGCCACCACAGGAAAGCAGCATCACGGGCGATGCCCATTATCTCGCGGTTGATGCTCTCTATCATGCGCCCCGTCTTGCCGATGTGCACCCACTCCTTGGGATTCCCTTCCAGCGTAGCGTTCGCCAGATATATGCCCTTCGGGTCTTCGGCGTAAGGCTCCAGCTCTTCCAGCTTGGGACGGCGGTAGTTGGTGGCATGGCTGCGTGCGCCGGTAAACATCACCGTAGGCGCAGGTGCGCGATTGCCTCCGGCATGGTCGTACACCTCTCCTTTTATATATACGTCGGTAGCGTGGGTGTTCCAGTACATTTGCAGACGCGATGTCAGCCATTCTTCTTCACGTCCGGCATAGGTGTCAGCACGCCGTTTCAATCCGTCGAACACCTCCCGTGCCCACGTTTCTTCCTCAATCAACCGTAACGTCGCCTCCTTGCCTCCGGCATCGGTCAAGAAACGCGGGTGCCCTTGCGGCAAACCACTTACCTGACCTGCGACCTGCAAACTGGCACATATACAGAAGAAAACGATTATCCAAATTTTTGTTTTCATAAATAGATGAGTTTATTAAGTTTTCCCTAAAATACGAACAAGAAATGAGAAATACTCAATGCTTTTCTAAAAAAATCTCCGGTAAAACGTTTCGGCAACACTCCGGAGGGCTTCGAAAACCTGCGGAAACGTTTCGGCTGCATTTCGAAAGGATACGGCGCATCAAAGAAACGTTTCGCCGGACATACGAGCCGCAAATTTGGCAAACCGCTGCATGATTCACATCAAACAAGACACTTTGTCTGCAAAATCTTGCTTTTCCAAAACATTCTTCTTACATTTGCGGACAAATAAAAACAATTCATTAAACAAAAAGTCTTATGGTTTACGACATCGACATGCTAAGAACGTTTTACGCCTCGTATGCAAAACGGGTAAAAGCGGCTCAACAGGCAAGCGGCAAGCCTCTCACGCTTGCCGAAAAGATTTTATATACCCACTTGTATCATCCGGAGATACAACCCCGCTTCCGGCGAGGCGAAGATTATGCGACATTCCGCCCCGACCGCGTTGCCATGCAAGACGCCACGGCGCAAATGGCACTGCTGCAATTCATGAATGCAGGCAAAGAAACAACAGCCGTTCCTGCAACGGTACACTGCGACCACCTGATACAAGCCTACAAAGGCGTACAAACCGACCTTCCTGCCGCCTGCCAGACAAACCGTGAAGTGTATGACTTCCTGCAAAGCGTGTCTGCCAAATATGGCATCGGATTCTGGAAACCGGGTGCCGGCATCATCCACCAGGTCGTATTAGAAAACTACGCTTTTCCCGGCGGCATGATGGTAGGCACCGATTCGCATACGCCCAATGCAGGCGGACTGGGCATGATAGCCATCGGAGTAGGCGGAGCTGATGCCGTAGACGTAATGACCGGCATGGAATGGGAACTGAAAATGCCCCGCCTCATCGGCGTACACCTGAAAGGAAGCCTGAACGGATGGGCTGCCCCCAAAGACGTGATACTGAAACTTGCCGGCATCCTTACCGTAAAAGGAGCGACCAATGCCATCATTGAATATTTCGGCGAAGGGACCGCATCGATTTCGGCAACGGGGAAAGCCACTATCTGCAACATGGGCGCCGAAGTGGGTGCCACTACATCCATCTTCCCTTACGATGAACAGATGGCAACTTACCTGTGCGCTACGGGAAGGGAAGAAATAGCCCGGCTGGCATCGGCATGCGCCGATTGCCTGCAAGCCGACCCCGAAGTGCTGGCACAACCGGAAAAGTATTACGACCGCATCATCGAAATCGACCTGTCGGCATTGGAACCTTATATCAACGGGCCGTTTACACCTGATGCCGCCTGCCCCATTTCGGATTTTGCAGAAAAAGTAAAAGCAAACGGTTACCCACGCCGCATGGAAGTAGGATTAATCGGTTCGTGCACCAATTCGTCTTACCAAGACCTGAGCCGGGCAGCCTCTCTGGCACGTCAGGTAAAGGAGAAAGCCCTCAAGATGGCTTCTCCCCTGATAATCAATCCCGGATCGGAACAAATCTATTGCACTGCCCGGCGCGACGGCATGATAAGTGCCTTCGAAGCCGTAGGCGGAACCATTATGACCAATGCCTGCGGCCCGTGCATCGGACAATGGAAACGGGTGACCGATGACCCGAACAGAGCCAACTCGATTGTCACATCGTTCAACCGGAACTTTGCCAAACGTGCCGACGGGAACCCGAATACGCACGCCTTCGTAGCTTCACCGGAGCTGGCTATGGCACTTACCATCGCCGGAGACTTGTGCTTCAACCCTCTGACCGATACCCTTACCAATGAAAAGGGCGAACAGGTGAAACTGGATGCACCTGCCGGCGAAACCCTGCCCCGAAACGGATTCACCGTAGACGACAACGGATACATTGCCCCGCCTGCCGACGGCAAATCCATCGAAGTTTCCATACATCCCGATTCGGAACGCCTGCAAAAGCTGGAACCATTCGCACCGTGGGACGGAAATGACCTCATCGACATGCCGCTCTTGATCAAGACAAAAGGGAAATGCACCACCGACCACATATCCATGGCGGGTCCGTGGCTACGGTTCCGCGGACATTTGGAAAATATCTCCAACAACCTGCTGATGGGAGCCGTAAACGCTTTCAACGGGAAAACGAACTGGGTATTGAACACCCTGACCGGAGAATACGAAGCCGTATCCGCCGTTGCCAAAAGCTATAAGGCAAAAGGGATTCCCTCCATCGTAGTAGCCGAAGAAAACTACGGAGAAGGCTCCAGCCGCGAACATGCCGCCATGGAGCCGCGTTTCCTCAACGTAAGAGTCGTTCTTGCCAAGAGTTTCGCCCGCATCCATGAAACGAACCTGAAAAAGCAAGGCATGCTGGCACTGACATTCATCCATAAAGACGATTACGATAAAGTGCAGGAAAACGACCGCATCTCTGTCTTCGGATTAAGAGAGTTCGCACCCGGAAAACCCCTGCAAATCAAGTTGAGGCATGCCGACGGAAGCGAAGATACATTCGAAGCCGCACATACATATAATGAAATGCAGATAAAGTGGTTTAAAGCCGGAGCGGCATTGAATTTATAAACAATATCAGGAACCAGGGACTAGATACCAGTTGACTAGGTTTTTAAATACATTCTAAAAATCCGGTCTACCAGTACCTAAATTTAATTTGAATATCCGCAAACATCCCATGTAGGGGCGTATCGCATACGCCCGAATGCATCAACTAACCCATGCGGATGCCTTCAGGGCGTATGCGATACGCCCCTACAAGGCAATTGGGTAGAATGCGGATATTAAAAAATTTAAAACAATAATCCATTATGAGCAAAGTACAAATGAAAGACGGTCGGCTGATTGTACCCGACTGTGTAACCATACCTTATATAGAAGGTGACGGAGTAGGCGCCGAAATCACTCCGGTATGCCAGAATATTGTGAACGAAGCGGTCAGAGCCGCATACGGAGGCAAACGTTCCATCGAATGGATGGAAGTGCTTGCAGGAGGAAAAGCATTTGCCCAAACAGGCGAATGGCTCCCCGAAGCTACGCTCGATGCTTTCCGCGAATACCTGATAGGCATCAAAGGGCCGCTGACCACTCCCGTAGGCGGAGGCATCCGTTCGCTGAACGTAGCCCTGCGCCAGACCCTCGACCTTTATGTATGCCTGCGCCCGGTACGCTGGTTCAAGGGAGTCGTTTCCCCATTGAAAGAACCGCAAAAAGTAAACATGCACATTTTCCGCGAAAACACGGAAGACATCTATGCAGGCATCGAATGGGAACAGGGAACTCCCGAAGCCCAGAAGTTCTACACCTTCCTTCACGACGAGATGGGAGTAAGCAAAGTACGTTTCCCCGAGACCTCGTCCTTCGGCGTAAAACCGGTCTCCGCCGAAGGGAGCAAACGGCTGGTACGTTCCGCCATCCGGTATGCCTTGCAGCATCATCAGACTTCCGTCACACTGGTGCATAAAGGCAACATCATGAAATTTACCGAAGGCGGGTTCAAACGCTGGGGATATGAAGTGGCAGAGCAAGAGTTTCCCGACCAGACTTTCTCCATGAACCAATACAACCAGATAAAGAAAGACCTGGGAGAAGAATCGGCAAATGCCGCCCTTGCCGATGCCGCCAACGCCGGAAAGGTTATCATCAAAGACTGCATAGCCGACGCGTTCCTGCAAAACACCCTGCTGAAGCCTGAAGAATATGCGGTAATAGCCACCTTGAACCTGAACGGCGACTATATATCCGACCAGCTTGCCGCCATGGTAGGAGGCATCGGAATCGCTCCCGGAGCCAACATCAACTACGCAACGGGGCATGCCATCTTCGAAGCCACCCACGGCACGGCTCCCGACATCGCCGGAAAAAACATCGTCAACCCTTGTTCGATGCTGCTCTCTTCGGTCATGATGCTGGAACATTTAGGCTGGGAAGAAGCCGCAACCCTCGTCACGCAAGCCTTGGAGAAACTATTCGAAGCGGGAGAAGCGACCAACGACCTCGCCCGCTTCATGCCCAACGGAAAACCCTTGGGCACTATGGAATTCGGACAACGGGTGATTGATGCGCTAAGCAGTAACTGACTCTGATTCGTTTAAATAATCTGTCAGTTCTGAAACGCAGATTAACACGGATTTTCACAGATTATTTAAATACCCGCAAACAGCCAATGTAGGGGCGTATCGCATACGCCCGAATACGCCAACTTATCCACACATGGATGTTTTCAGGGCGTATGCGATACGCCCCTACAAGCTATTTGACAAAGAGGATTTTCACAGATTATTTACCTATCGGTTTAATCTGCGTTTCTAATAAACATCATTTAAATTTTGTACTACTCATGAAAAAAGAATACATCGTATACAAGCTTTCGGAATGCGCCAAGCAGGCTTGCCGCATCGACAATGAACTATTTACGAAATACAACGTGAAACGCGGGCTGCGCAACGAAGACGGGACCGGCGTGCTGGTAGGACTGACCAAGATAGGCAACGTAGTGGGATATGAACGTACGGAAGAAGGGCTGAAACCGATTCCCGGAAAGCTCTTCTACCGGGGATACGACCTTGCCGACATCGTACATGCCCTGCTAAAGGAAAAACGCTTCGGATTCGAAGAAGTGGCATACCTGCTCCTTTCGGGAGAACTGCCCGACAACGAACAGCTGGATGCCTTCAAGGAACTGATAAACGACAACATGCCGCTCGACAAGAAGACAACCATGAACATCATCGACCTGGAAGGACAGAACATCATGAACATCCTCGCGCGCAGCGTGCTGGAAATGTACACGTTCGACCCCAACCCCGATGACATCTCGCGCGACAACCTGATGCGCCAGTCCATCGAACTCATCTCGAAGTTCCCTACCATCATCGCATACGCCTACAACATTTACCGGCACAGCATACACGGCCGTTCGCTCCACATCCGGCACCCGCACGAAAACCTGTCGATAGCCGAAAACTTCCTTTACATGATGAAAAAGGAATATACCCCATTGGAAGCGCGGATGCTCGACCTGCTGCTGGTGCTTCAGGCAGAACACGGAGGAGGAAACAACTCCACCTTCACCGTACGTGTCACCAGCTCTACCCGCACCGACACCTATTCGAGCATTGCAGCCGGCATCGGCTCGCTGAAAGGCCCGCTACACGGCGGAGCCAATATCCAGATGGTAAAGATGTTCCACCACCTGAAAGAGGTCATCTCCGACTGGACCAACATCGACGAAATAGACACCTACCTGATACGGATGCTGCACAAAGAAGCATACGACGGGAGCGGACTGATTTACGGAATCGGCCATGCCGTATATACCATTTCCGACCCGCGTGCCGTGCTTCTGAAAGAACTTGCCAGCGAACTGGTAGCCGAAAAAGGGTGCGAAAAAGAATTTGCCTTCCTGGAATTGCTGGAACAACGCGCCATTGAATGTTTCAAGAAAGTAAAGGGCACAAAGAAACAAGTATGCTCGAACGTGGACTTCTATTCCGGCTTTATCTACGAAATGATTGGGCTGCCGATAGAAATCTACACACCGCTCTTTGCCATGGCGCGCATCGTAGGCTGGACCGCTCACCGCATCGAAGAACTGAACTTCGAAGGAAGACGCATCATCCGGCCGGCATACAAGAACGTATTGGAAGAAGTAACGTACACGCCGATAGGAGAAAGGTAAATCGCTATTCAGTTGACAAGTTGGCAAGGCTTTGTAATATGTAAACCTTGCCAACTTGTTTCCTTGTCAACTAATTCCGTGCATACCTCGCCTCTACCCCCACCCGGCGGCAATCGGCTCCCATGGGCGGGTTCTGCTTATACAGGCCGATAGTGACTTCCATGACATTAGGGAAATCGTCCAGCAGGCGGCGGGCTATCCGATAAACGACATGCTCCAGCAGACGGGAAGGAATTTCCATTTCCGCCTTTACCCGCTCGAACACCTCCGCATAACTGACGGTTCCCTCCAAGGCATCGGCCTCCGCCGCTTGCGAGAAATCGGTACGCAAACACAGGTCGACGGTAAACTCCGCACCTACACGCGTTTCTTGAGGAAACACACCATGACGGGCATAAAATTTCAACCCGTCCAGACGGATATACATCGCTTCCGCTTTCATACGCCTAAATCAGAGAATGCACCACACAAAATGTCCCCGAAGCCTTGCTCACCAGCTTGCCGTCGCAATAGATTTCACACTCGGCAAACTGCAAGTTCAACCCCGATTTCACGACGGTGCCTATCCCTACCAGCTCGTCGCCCCATGCCGCACGCAAGAACGAAGTCTTCAGCTCTGCCGTCAGCACATCCCGGTCGGTAGGCGTCATCGTATAAGCCGCAAATCCGGCTACCGTATCGGCAAATGCCGCCAACACCCCTCCGTGCACCACTCCGCTATACTGGCGCTGTTCGGGCTTCAACGGCATGCGCCCTACCACACGGCCTTCTTCTATCTCTTGAAAATCAATCTCCAAATGATTGACATACGGGTTCTTCTTCACCCGGTCCAACAAATGATGTTTTACTGTTTCTTCCATACCTCTTTTTTAAAGCACCACAGATTACACAGATTAAAATAAATCAAGAATATAATTTTTATGCGAATCAGGAGTTAAACGTAGTTATGTTTCACGGGAGTTATCACTTCGTTCAGGAGTTATACTTCACGCGGTATTTATTTTGTGCATTTTGTATATGCCACGTAGTAGAGACGATGTGCACATCGTCTCTACAGAAGCGGCGCAAAAAGGTATTGGCATCTAACTCCCAGCCCGCACCGACGGGCGATAACTACCTATAACTCCCTTTTAACTCCTGATTGGCATTTTTTATAAGTCTGCGTAATCTGTGGTGAAAAGCAAAGTCATCCGCAACGCGAAGAACCACAAGTCTTGCAAATCAGGCAACCTTCCTGATAAACCAAAGTCTCATTGCCGCAATTCGGGCATTTCACGCCTTTGGCTTCCGTGCCGTCGAGCACATATTTCTTTAATGCACGCGACACACCGTTCTTCCACGTATTGATATTCTCACTATCGAGCTGGAGCGAATTGACCAACTTGATAACCTGTTCGATAGGCATCCGGTAGCGCAACACGCCTGAAATCAGTTTCGCATAATTCCAATACTCCTTGTTGAAGCGCTCGGACAATCCTTCAATCGTCATCTTATACCCACGCTTGTTCTCGAACTGGAAATCATAACGCTTCACGCCGTTCTCGTCATAATTCTTGATGATGCGGCCGCGGACTACCGATTTCGGCAATACAATGCCCTCGTCATCATCTTGCAGACCGGTAAATATTTCGTAAGGATAACCGTCGAGCAGACCGACGAACGCCACCCATTTCTCCTTGTTGTTCTGGAAACGCACCACATCGGCTTCGAGCACACGCGGGCGGACTTCCGTTACCTGAGGAGGCTTGCAATGGCATTCTTCCTCTTTCTTGTCGTCTTTCTTCTTGGCAGAAAGCAACACGCCTGCACGCGAACCGTCGCGGTACACCGTACATCCCTTGCAGCCCGACCGCCATGCCTCTACATACAGACGGTTCACCAACTCTTCGTCTACGTTGTTCGGCAAATTGATGGTCACGCTAATCGAATGGTCCACCCATTTCTGGATGCGTCCCTGCATCTTGACCTTCATCAGCCAGTCCACGTCGTTCGAAGTCGCTTTATAATAAGGAGATTTCGCCACCAGGTCGTCAATTTCCTCTTGCGTGTAATGCTTGTCAGGGTCATAACCGTTCACCTTCATCCACGTCAGGAACTTGTGATGGAACACCAGGTATTCCTCGAAAGCGTCTCCCGTTTCGTCCACAAAGTCGATGCGCACGTTCTCGTCATTCGGATTCACCTTGCGCCGGCGCTTGTAAACCGGCATAAACACCGGCTCAATGCCCGAAGTGGTCTGCGTCATCAGGCTGGTGGTCCCCGTAGGAGCAATGGTCAGGCACGCGATGTTACGCCGGCCGTACTTCTTCATCTCCTCATAAAGCCCGGGGTCGGCTTCACGCAAGCGGTTCACGAACGGATTGTCCTTCTCGCGTTCCGTATCGTAAATCTCGAACGCGCCACGTTCCTTTGCCATAACAACCGAAGAACGGTATGCCTCCAGCGCAATGGTTTTCTGCACCCGCTCGGCAAACTCGGTCGCCTCTTCCGTCCCGTAGCGCAATCCCAAAGCCGCCAGCATGTCGCCTTCGGCAGTGATGCCCACGCCCGTACGGCGTCCCATGCCCGACTTGCGGTAAATCTTTTCCCACAAATGGCGCTCCGTACCTTTCACTTCTTCGCTTTCGGGGTCGGAATCTATCTTTTCCATGATTTTCTCTATCTTTTCCAGCTCCAGGTCGATGATGTCGTCCATGATGCGCTGTGCCAAAGCCACGTGCTTCTTGAACAAATCGAAATCGAAATAAGCCTCCGGAGTAAACGGATTGACCACATACGAATACAGGTTGATGGCAAGCAGACGGCAAGAATCGTACGGGCACAGAGGGATTTCGCCGCACGGGTTGGTAGACACGGTGCGGAAACCCAAGTCGGCATAACAATCGGGCACCGACTCGCGGAGAATCGTGTCCCAGAACAACACGCCCGGCTCTGCCGACTTCCACGCGTTGTGCACGATTTTCTTCCACAAAGCCGAAGCGTCAATCTCTTTCTTCACCATCGGATGAGGCGAACCGATAGGGAACTGCTGCACATACGGGCGGTTTTCCACGGCAGCTTCCATAAACTCATCGTCCAGCTTCACCGACACATTGGCTCCCGTAACCTTTCCTTCGGTCATCTTGGCATCGATGAAAGCTTCCGAGTCGGGATGCTTGATAGATACCGTCATCATCAGCGCCCCGCGGCGTCCGTCTTGCGCCACCTCGCGCGTAGAGTTGGAATAACGCTCCATAAATGGCACCAGCCCGGTAGAAGTCAACGCCGAGTTCTTTACCGGCGAACCTTTCGGGCGGATGTGCGACAGGTCGTGCCCTACCCCTCCGCGGCGCTTCATCAGCTGCACCTGCTCCTCGTCGATGCGGATGATGGCCCCATACGAATCGGCAGCTCCGTCCAGCCCGATTACGAAGCAGTTCGACAAGGACGCGATCTGATAATTGTTTCCGATGCCCGTCATCGGGCTTCCCTGCGGAATGATGTACTTGAAATGATCAAACAGGCGGAACAGCTCTTCTGCGCTCAACCCATTCGGATACTTGGCTTCGATACGTGCCACTTCATTCGCGATACGCCAATGCATATCTTCGGGAGATTTCTCGTAAATATTGCCGAAAGAATCCTTTACGGCATACTTGTTCACCCACACGCGGGCGGCAAGCTCGTCTCCCTTGAAATAATCCAACGAGGCATTATATGCTTCGTCGTAACTGAACGTCTGATTTTCCACGATTAATGAGTATTTTGATTAAAATCTATCGTCTTTCATAAGGTGGTACAAAGCTAAAGATGTTTTTCCAATCTGCAAAACAAAAAAGAAAGTTTTCCAAAACAAAATCTTAACAAGCTGATTCACACAACTTTATTAACACACAAACATCTTGTAAGTTTTCTTTTTGGGAGAACTATAGTTTTAACATAGTTTATCTAACAAAGAAATCAAGACAAGCTACACAAGCAAGAAAACCACCTTGTCCGGCTCGTCCGCACACACGATTACTTTGCAAAAATATTCCCATTAATATAGACAAAGAAGCCCACACTCGCGCCAATGCTTCTACGTGACCGGCACAACGCGACTATCTTCCTTCATGTCCGCATATAATTGAAATGGCTTATGCACATATATGCATGAATCATCCTTGCAATCTCGCAGATTCATACAGCATAACCACTCATGACTTTTTCCGGAATGACCTCATTTCATATAAAGAACAAGCTCTTCCGGTATTGGACGTTTCAAAAGAAAATGCTACCTTTGCAACGATAGCGCTCAGTTACAACATCACTAAAACAAAAGGTATCAATGCGGCAATAATATGAATACATACAAGCTCCTCCCTTACGGCATATCAGACTTCCGGCGGATCCGGAAAGAAAATTATTATTATGTAGACAAAAGTGCCTATATCCAACGCATGGAAGATGTGGCGAGTTTCCTGTTCCTTATCCGCCCGCGCCGTTTCGGGAAAAGCCTTTTCCTATCCATGCTCCGCTATTATTACGACATCAACGAAAAAGAAAATTTCAGAGAACTGTTTAAAGGGCTTTGGGTAGCAGACCATCCTACCCAATGGCAAGGCAAATTTCAAGTGCTGCACTTAGACTTCTCGCAAGTCGGAGGAAATGCAGATGCACTCCCTTTGAATTTCAACCGCTACTTCGGAGTGCGGTTAGACGATTTTGCAGAACGTTATGCCGCCTATTATCCCGCCGACTTTGTAGAAAGAATAAGAGGAGCGCAAGACGCAAACACCAAGTTCGCCCTTATCATTGCAGCAGCCAGCGCACGCAACCATAAACTGTATCTGATAGTAGACGAATACGACAATTTCACCAATACCATACTGAACGAAGAAGGTGAAGCCATTTATCATGCCATAACCCTCGCCAGCGGCTTCTACCGTGATGTATTCAAGAAATTTAAAGGCAACTTCGACCGTATCCTGATGCTGGGAGTCAGCCCCGTGACCTTAGATGACGTGACCAGCGGTTACAACATCGCCACCAGCATCACGATGGATGCCCGCTTCAACCGGATGTTAGGGTTCAGCGAAACAGACGTGCGCGAAATGATCCGTTACTACCAGTCTGCGGGTACATTAAAAGCCGATGAAGAACATCTGATAGCAGAAATGAAACCCTGGTACGACGGATATTGCTTTTCAGAAGAGGTAGTCTATACAGACCCGAAGATGTTTAACTGCGATATGGTTACTTATTATTTGAATTACTATATCCAACACGGATGTGCCCCTAAAGAAATGGTAGACCGCAACACGTGTACAGATTACACGAAATTGGACAAGCTGATTAAGTTAGACCAGTTAGACGGTGATCGCAAAGGCGTATTATTGGAAGTGGCAGAAAAGGGAACAACTACCGGCATCGTAGCCAATTCATTCCCGGCATCCCGACTGACCGACCCGGAAATATTCAAGAGCCTGTTATTCTATTACGGCATGCTGACCATCACGGGAACTTACGGAATCGAGCAAGAACTGGGCATCCCGAACAACAACGTACGGAAGCAATATTACGATTTCTTATTGAACGAATACAAAAAGGTACACCCGATAAACCTTTCTCCGTTGCTTCGCAGCTATACCGACGCAGCTTTCAAAGGGAATTGGCATCCCATGCTGGAACATATTTTCAAAGCGTATCATGACACCACCGCCATCCGCAGCCTGATAGAAGGTGAACGGAACTTGCAAGGTTTTATGAATGCTTACCTCAGCTTGAACCCTTACTACCTGACCGCCCCCGAAGTGGAATTGAATCACGGTTATTGCGATTTCTTCCTCATGCCCGACCTGGTACGTTGGCCCATGGTAAAGCACAGCTATATTTTAGAATTGAAATACCTGCCTGCCACAGCTACCGATGAGAGAGCGGAAGCACAGCGGACGGAAGCCATAAAGCAAGTGAAAGATTACGCTTCCGGTCCCAAAGTGCAAACGCTCATCCAAGGAACCACATTGCATCTTATCGTTGCCCAAATCAAAGGATACGACTTAGAAGCTGTTTTGAATTTATCGTGCGATGATTTGGGATGAGTTTTTGAGGCATTTTCGCTTCTGTGATGAGGAAGATAGCGGGCTATCTGACGAAGAACAGGAGCGAAAAGGACCAAAAAATCGCCCAAAGCACACACGGAAACGGATACATCAAGTCAAGAAAAACTTTTTGGAGAAATTCAAAACAGCTTCTTAATAGGACTGGAAGAAGTGGAACGGGAATAAAATATGGGCGATGCCTGCAGTATGGTCATACGAAATTCAGGAAATATTCCTCTTGAACTTTCAGGACCATATAATAATATTTGTCTTTCTTCATTGCTTCTTATATTTACGTTGGAAATCTGCTATAAACTTTTTTAACCGTTCATCCATCCCCGTTTCCACATCAGAGAATTGGAAGTTTCCCGGAACCGCATAAACATAATAATCCCGATAATTACCGCATTCCGACAGCGTCTGAAGCCGTACTGCATAGTCGTTTGAAAAAGTCATCATTTCGTAAGATGCCTTCACATAGCGGTCAGCTCTTGGCAATTTTCCCGGTCCTTCACTGCCATTGAACAAATGTTCCAAGGTTCCACTTTCTACAGGAGCGCAACCAAGAATATCGTAGCAATCTTTATGCAGCAGCAACAAGACCTGACAATCTCCATAACCGAACCTCGGTGCACAAATTCCACCTTTCGTTTCTTTAATCATCCATATCAAGTCCGGGCTTTTATACCCTGAAGCTACTTTCTTCTTTAGATCTGCCCAATAACCTTCTCTGCCCCTCTGCTCATTACCCATATACAGAGGATCATAGTGCATATAGCTGTCATCACGTTCCGCAAGTCCCAGTTGCTTTTCCAACTCATGTATCTCCCTGTTCATCTCCTCCCGTTTTTTCTCTTCTGCTTTTTGCTCTTTAATCTTTTTGGGTGTTTTACTATAAATCCATTTACCTATATGATACATGGCAATAAACGGACTGCAAATCACTAATCCGCCGATGATGGTCCCAAAAAGGAGATCATCTTTATCTATTTTCATTGTTATCGTTTTTATCATTCTTTTCCCTTTCTATCGTTTCCCATATGCCTTTATACACCGGATAAGCCAACAATTGGAATACAGGCAACGTGCGTCTGCTTCCACAACGTTTGCAAGGCATCGGAACGGAATAGACCATTGCACCGTATTCCACATCCGGTGCCATAAAGACTTTCTTGCACTCGGTGCAGATGAATAATGTTTTTCCTCGTACCATGGTTTTGTTGTTTATTTAAGTTCGTTTGGTTGAATTATTGTTTTCTGTCATCACCGCCCGCCAACCGCCTGCAAGCAGCTTGTGCCTCCGCATGTCCTTGATTCGCTGCCTCCTTATACCAGCGGACAGCTTTTTGCAAGTCCGGTTGGGTGCCTTCGCCTTGCTCATACATGCACCCCAGTGCATACTGCGCCTCGGCTACATGAGCGGTGCGTGCCGCAATCCCGTAACATTGAAAAGCTTCCTCCAAGTTCCGTTCTCCTTCCTTGCCTTCCTCATACAACTTGCCCAAGTCGTACCACATTTCCCGATGCCCCTGTGCGATACACTTTCTGTACCACTCCTTTAAAGCGGAAACCTCCGGATGCGCTAACCCGTCATCCAACAGACGTTTCGCCTCCTTATATGCCTTTTCACTTCCCGCTTTCCAAGCGTTCAAGTAGCATTCCCAAGCTTTTAAGAAGTCTTGTTCCACCCCCTTGCCTGTCTCATAAAGCGACGCCAACCTTTGCCAGGCTTCCGCCGGTTTTTGTTGGGCTACCTGCTGATAGAAAACGAAAGCCTCCTGATAATCTCGTTCCTTTCCGGTGCTTTCATAGAGTCTGCCCAAGTGCAGTTGTGCTTTTACATACCCGTGCTTCGCCGCTTCCTTATACCAACGGACGGCTTCGTGCAAGTCTGGTTGTACACCTTCGCCTTGCTCATACATGCAGCCCAAAGCGTATTCGCTTTCCACACAACCGGACACAATCGCTTTTTGGTGCCACTCAAACGCTTTTTCAAAATCCTTCTCAACTGAGTTGCCTATGCGATACATGTTTCCCAAGTAACACATCGCTTCCGGTAAGCCCTGCCCGACCGCTTTGCTTATCCATTGGTAAACCGTTCCCTCCGCATACGACGTGCAACAAAAAGGTGGTTCTTCCAGATATTTATCATATTTATACCTGTAACGCATGCGATCTAACATTGCGCCCACCTGATACTGCGCCTGTGCATGTCCACGTTTAGCTGCTTTCATAAACCAATAAAAGGCGACTTCAGAATTACGCATACTCCATGCCTCTCCGTTCAGAAACATCATCCCGGTGCGGTATTGCTCATCGGGCGTACCGTCTATGTCCGGCCTCCCTATACGTTTCCAAATACTCTCATAGATTGAATAATAGCACAATTGTTTCTCCAACGGCTTGTTCGGATTCAATTTATCTGAATGAAAAGGATCCAACTTCATCGGCATGGTACGTATGCTCCCACACCGTTCACAAGGCATCGGAACGGAATAGACCATTGCATCATATTCCACATCCGGTGCCCAAAAAACTTTCTTACACTCAGTGCAAATAAATAATGTTATTCCTCGTATCATAACTCATTCTGTTTTTTTATTGCAAGCCGCTACCTTAGCTTCCTCTTTAGAAACAACCGGACTTGCCGTGAACCCGATTGGGCGTTTCTCTTCTTTTTCACTCAATTCGTTCTGCAATAAATCGCACATATCGTCTACGGCATGTTTCACATCCGCAAAGTACTCATAGAAAAGCGAAAGCAGCATCTTGCGATTGGCAAAGTAAAAATGTGCGTCAACGATTATCTCGTCGTTAAAAGCCTTCAATGTTGACAAATAATCCTCGTCCGTATTCACTTTATCGGCAATAAAAGTCTTGCGCAACAAATCCAGTTTTGCATATTTTTTGTCCTTCAGCCGGAACGAAATGTCACACCGAGGATATTCCCCGTCCAAGTCGAACTCTACATTATAATAATAGTCTTCAAACAGCACCTGTATCATGCCGTCTTTCACTTCCGCCTGTATGCCTTCCGCGGTCAGATAATCCACCACCGCCTTGCGCATCCGGCTAACGTCATAACGGAAAAACAGCCGTTTCCAAAAAGAAGTTATCGCCTTGTTCATATCACTGCTGAGTTTAGTTGATTAATACCTGTTCCGCTGGCTGCGGTAAGCATACGAAACCTTCCAACGGTCCAGTTCCAATGCCCGCACACACAATTGAGGGTGCGAATAAAAAATACACTGATACTCTTGTTGTATCCGGTTCCAAAGCGAAGAGCGCTTCAGTGCCTCATACGCTTTTCCTTGTTCCACCAGACAGTCCGGCTGGCGGGAGTCTTCTTTCATTCCCGATGCCAACTTTATCAATACCGACTGATAGGTTTCTTCGCCAACAACTGCTGCCCCACAACGGTCGGCAGACAATTCGCTCTTCCTGTTCCAGTATTGCAAAGCCAGATAAAGCGGCGAAAACATCATCCAAGGTATCAAGCCTAAAAACACACCCATCTCTTTCAGCGTCTCATACATCGTGAGATACAACATATGCCGGCACAAGATATGACCGCACTCGTGGGCGATAATCCCCTTCAATTCCTCCTTGCTCATCCGCTCCACCAAACTGCTGGATAAAGCGATGAACGTACGGGTCTCTCCGTAAGTATAAGCGTTTATCATGGGGTCATTATAGACATACAGTTCCGGTGCCGTGATGCCGACTTGTCCCGTCACTTCTTTAAAAACGGCATAGATATCCGGATAATTTCTTGAGGTGACTCTTATCATATTCGCCAGGTTCTCTCCTCGGTATTTGGCTTCGTAACCCCACTTCATGAACTTACGGACCAATCTTTCACAGCCTGGCACACTCTTTATCAACTGTATCGCTTTTGCATCTTCATGATGCATAATGTCTTGCGCCCTCATAGCCTATCCTCCTTTCTTCCATGAACCGCAAACGCATGCACGACACTTGTATCACGCAGGGAATCGTTACCCGGTAGGCCGGCGAAGCCAAATCGAAAGCCGCCCCAACCTAAAGTGACCGCCCATCCTATCGGACCACCTAAAAAGCCGAACGCCTTATTCAGCAGATTACCACCAAACATCAATATACCCCTGCCTAACAGCATCTTCGAAATCATCTGCGCTACATAAAGCGCAATGCGGGTAAACAGCACGCCCCCTTTCCGTATCGCCATCTGGAGGGCAAACATTAACATAAATTTCTGCGGATGCTTCTCACCAATGTCCAATTGTTCCGCCATCTGCCGCAACTCTTTTTCCGGCATACGCCTTACCGTTTCCATACAGACCTTTTCCAACAAGCGTCTCTCTATCTCTGCGGTCTCTTCCAAATCGGAAAACCAAACCTCCATCTTCCGGCACACATCCTGCAATATCTCCCGATAGCACACACCTCCCTTGCGGAACACATTCACTATCGTATTGCCACCAAAGCGTTGCAACTCGTTGGCAATCTCCTGCCACATACAAGGCAGACGGTCGGGGTAATACCGCAAGTAAGCGTCCGTATTTGTCAACTGTTCCGACAAACGCACATTCCCGTCCTTATCGGATGTCATCATATCCACCAGCGTCTTCAAGTCCTCGCTTTTGCAAGACGCTAAAAACTGCAAGTCCCTGTCTTCTTTCATATCTTTAATGTTTTTATTAGTTTGATAATGCAAAGGAAAGCAGGGACTAAGACAAAAGCTGTCCGACGGGAAAGGATTTTTATGATTTCTCTTGCTGTTCTTCGCGTAACTGTTTGATATAATCCAATTCCCCTTGGATATACTCAGTACGGTCATCGGTCTTTAATAACTTCTTTAGCAATTCTTCCGCTTCATCCAGCCGGTTCATATCCGTAAGGACATACGCACGCCTGCGGAGCAGGAAACAATAATAGCTGAAGGTTTCCTCCGTAAATTCTTCCTCCTTCAAGGCATCCAACCGTCCCAATTCATCGTCTATTTCCTGAATAGCACGAGGGTCTTTGGCATGAACCAGGCAATTGATATATTCATAATTGTATGTGATGTTATCCAAAGGCCAAACGAAACTCAAGTAATAATAGGCTTTCTGATACAGTTTCATTTCGTCATAGCAGAAACCTATCAAGTAACAGCAATGATAAAACACATCCAATCCTTCATCCGAAAGAGTATCATCGAAAAACTTTTCCTTCAACAGATAAAAAGCATTTTCCAAATACAGCAGAGCGTCCCAATAGCGTTTCTCGTTGAAAGCTTCGTGCCCCCATGAATAATTCCATCCGACTTCGGGAGCGATTTTAGCAATCAAAGCCGTTTCATCCGCATCCAGTTCTTTTCCTTTCGCATATTTCTCAGCCACTTTTTCCACTTTCTTCTCAAATTCAGCAATTCGCCTTTGCGGGTCTGTCAAGTCGTATGCAAACAGAAGGGAATAGGTTTCCGGCTGGTTTTGGGTAGCCGAAAAAGAGACGTCACCTTCCTCTGTCGAAAGCGTCCGCATGATAGAAGCACGGATAAACCGGGTCTGTTCATCGCCGCCGTTCTCCTTTAAATGGATAAGCACGGTTTCCTCTGTTTCTTCATTACGGGTATAAGAAACGCACAGAGTCACCTGGTTATAAAACATTTCGGGATGCTTTTCATCCGCCATCGCCTTGCACAAGTCAAAGTTCCATATAGCATCTGGCTGAATGATTTCTTTCCCTGTTTGACTGTCACTTAGTGTATAAACCACATACAGGCTAAGAAGGTCTTCTTTTCGGATATCGAATATCCGGTTGAGCATCGTGCCTAATATCACAGCATGTTCTCTGCTTGCCCGGAACCGAATACGTTCATTCAGATTTTGATGCTCCAACTCTTCAGCCAAATACGCACCGGTCTTCAAGGCTTCTTTAATTAAGAAAGAGGTAGCGAGTTCATCGCCCCGCTCTTTTACGTATCTCTTATCTTCCTGTGAAAATGGCAAGAATTTTGATAGGTGGTCGGTTAGTTTGCTCATATGGTAATTTAATTCCGTTTTAATTCAGTCATACCTTTTATTATAAAATAAATAGAAGAATAGTGATAGCATACTAAATATCAAATTAAGACAGCAAATATAATGAAACAAGAATCTCAATTAAGACAATAAAAGCTACTATTGAAACGAACCATTTATTTTTTTTAACCATTAATCTTTTCTCATTTCTCCAATCAGATACAATTTGTTGTATTTGACTCTGCTGAGTCGCTATTGATTGATTCTGCTTATCTACTGATTGAACAAATTGCTGCTGCAGTTCTTGCCGAATAGAATCTGCTCTAGAATTTAAACCTAATGAAATTTGCTCAACCTTTCCAGCCAATCTATCTTCCATTAAAGAACTTTGTTTTTGTAAAGCAATCTTCTCATCATCCCAATCAGATAAAATTTGCTTTAAATCACTCTTCATAACAATTATAGCTCGATTTGGTTCTTCCATAGCTTGCTCCAACTGTTGATGAAGATTTTTCTTAATAGACTCCATATTAGAGTTCAAATCTGACACTACTTGCAAAAAATTTTCCGACAATTTTTTTTCTGCTAAGGAATATTGTTCCTGCAAAGATTGCGTCCTATCATTTTGCTCTTGTAAAGCTTCATTAATAGTTAATTTTGCATCTTCAAAATCGGCATTCAGCTGATTTTTTGCTTTCTTGAACAATTCATTTAAGCTATTTTGATAAGCAACAAATTCAGTTCGCAAACTCTGATTTACTTTATTCAAAAAATCTATTTTCCCATATACATCATCCTTAAAATCTCGCATTTTAGCTTGAATTCTAAGACGTTTTTCTCTTTCACGTTCTGCAATATGCGACAAACCTTCCACATTAATGCCTTCTCTTAACAATTCTTCGCTGATTGCAGAAATTCCATTAGAAGTTTCATCTGCTGTACTATATAAGTCATTTTCTATCTGGATAATTAGCAGCATTAATTTACTAATTGCATCAATACAACCATTAGTTGCTTTAATAGCTTCTGATATATTTGTAAAACCTTCTTTTGCATTTCCATCAACAGCCGTTACCACTTTTATCAATTCATCACGGCTTACTTTCGGGTCTACAGTATCTACAATCCGCTTCAACCATTCATATTTCACATTATGCCCAAGTTGATTTAAAGGTATACAACAATCCTTTATCTTCGTAAGACTTTCTTCTAACTTCCCTTTTGCTCCAGAAAGTGATGAATCTAACTCTGTGAGTTTGTTCTTTGATATAATATCCAATAAATCATTTCGTCTTATATCACGCTCTGCTGCCAAATATGTTATTTTAACACTCTTGCTTTTTTCATAAATAACCTGAAATAGATCTTTAACCGTATCTATAGCCTGAAAATCAACAAAACCTACTTCTACGTTAAATTCCTTCTTTATCTTTTCACATATCAATGAAGCCTTATCCATATTACCGGAACAAAGCTGCACAAATTTTGTACATTCTGTTATTTCATCATCAATCTCAAAAATGCTTTGTAATACTTTAACCACATTATTTAATGTAATGGACATTCTTTCATCTGGTGTTAACGATTCCATATCTATCACTTTTATAATTCAAAAATCTTCTTCGTCATCATCTTTTAAAAGAAAACCTATTCTTTTACTAGTATCCTCTCCTATTTTTTTAATTTTTTCAACTCTGTCAGTGGAAGTACACAACTTTGATTTAATACTTTTTTTCTTATCTGCCATAGTTTCCAAAGAATCTCCCAAATAATCAATAGTGGTTTGTACACTTTCACCAGCTTTCAACGAAGAGAGCAAAGCTAAAGAAGTATGAACATAGATCAAACGAGTATTAAGAAAATCTTCTCTCAAAGAGGCAGAAGTAATTAACATCTTATTCTTATACCTATCAAACATACAAAGAACGATAGAAGACAGGACACAAGAAATAAGCCCAGACAGTACATCTGCAATATAAGGAGCAGCAGGTGCGATAGGTCCCCACTGTGATAGAAAATCTTTTATTACTTCATTTAACCCGGTACCAAGGAATGCTACCATTCCTGCAGACAAAATTTTAATAGCCTCATATAATCGTTCTTCCCAAGAAGCATTTCCACTAAATATTATACGAAGTGCTCTAATAATCGAATTAAGCATTATGCGAATCATCTTCGCAATATTCTTAAATGAATGTAAAAAGAAATCCACAACAGCATTCATTGCTTCCATGGCTAAAGAACCAATTGCATTCGAACCCATATCTTTCAACAAGTTTTTCCATTCTTTTTTTATCCGTTCAAACCAATTTTGAAGAATATTTTTGAGATGGTCAATGAAAGAACATTCTTTAGAATTAGAAAATTCAACTTTTGTTTCTTGAGCAAAAAACATTACCAACTGTTTCCCAAAATTTATCGCAGCACCCTTTCCCGCTCCTATAACAGCCCTTTGTCCCCTAACTAAAATCTCCTGTTTTATTTTTTCTACTTTCGCCTTCTGTTTCCACTGTTCATACTCTTCTTCCGTAATCTTACCTTTTAAATATTGGTGTATTTTAGATACCTGTCCTGAATGGCGTTCCAAATTATGAACATCAGCAGGCACTAGATACATACCCTCAGGACTTTCATGGATTGTCAACTTATTTTTAGTACGCCATTCTTTAAATTGAGTCGGATTTTTAAATCCAAATTCTTTTGCCATTTCAGCATCAAAATGTTTAAAATTCTCGCTCCTCATCCATTTAGCTACAGCATCTGGCGAACCCGCATTTTCATATTTCATTTTATATTCTTCTGGAGTATAAGCTGCAATTGTAGGTCCTAACCTATAAGAGTCTAAACCTGACAAAGAAGTGAAATTATCTTTCTCACTTGTTTTATAGTTTTTAGTATGTTGATCAACAGTTTTTACTCGATTCGCATACTCTGTTTCATATTGGGACAATCTCTTTTGTCCTTCTATTGACATCCCAGAATTATCACAAAGAGCATCTTTTGCATAAGGAAAATTACGAGCTTCTTTAAGTGTACGATATGTTCTTTGGGCTTCTTTCTCAGGATTTGCTGCCGTTGGAGCATACTTAATAGTTTGCTCATCATTATTCCTCATAGAACTTGGATTCTTTTGATAATCGCCAATAGCTGAAATATCTATAAAAGAATCAATATAATTCATTGTTCCTTTAACGGACGCGTCTATTAACTCTGTCAGCAAATCCTTATCCGTAGGTATATTAGATTTAAGATTTGCAATTTCTTGAAGCATAGCTTCATCTTCCTCTGATAATTGTAGCTCTAACTTATCTAAGTCGTCTACTACAAACTCTTTTTTGTCCATACTATTTTATTATTATTTATCACACGTATATGTTTTTCACACTTCTCGATTCTCTTTTTTACAAAAGACATAAGATTTTAGATTATTGGCAATCTTCTATGAATCAATCATTTTATATAATACGAACATATTCTTTCCACAATCTCCCTCACCTCATTCCTCACCTCCACTGGCTCCAACACCTCCACTTTCTCCCTATTCCACAGCACCGCCTGATAAAAGTTATAGCTCGGCCTCAGCCAATAACTGAAAATACTCCAGCCTTCGCCTGTCTCTATCTCCTGTTGCGATTCGTGCAAAGGACGAGCCTTGATGTAATCCACCTGACTGCCATACACTTTCAACTTTATCAATTGAGGAGGGCAGACTTCATGGTTTACCCCAAAGCAAGCATCGAAATAAGTCTGCGGTTTAATGTCAGGGGAAGGAGTAGCCCGTTCTTCAGACAAACGTAGATTGCTGATGCGTTCCAAGGCATAAACCGTAGGAGTTTTGCGACTTAACGGCTCGGCTATCAAGTACCAACGTTGCTCCCATGTCTTTAGAAAACATGGGATGCGTTGTTGATGAGTCACCGTCTTTTTATTGAAAGAATAATAATCGAATTCGATAACAACGCCTTGGTCAATGGCTTTGAGGATAAGTTGGAGATACTCCACTCCGCTGGGCGCATTTTCCAGCACCACGCAATCTTTGTGCTTCATCGCCAATTCCACTAACGCTTCTACATGGAATGCGGAGAGCAGGTATTTGTAAAGCGCATTGTTCTCAATGTAATCCGGATTGGCTATATAGTACTTGTTCGTTCGCTTGTCACATTCAATGTCAATGGCAAAAACAGCCGAAACATACTCTTTGTAACGCCCAAAGGACTTAGGGAGAAGTTCGCCATCATAAAATGAGGAGTATTCCCAATGCTCGTTTATCTCACGGAGCGACATCGGCTTGCCGCGCGATAACAATTCTACTATATACAGGCATTTTTCAAGTTTACCCATAGCTTTTCGTTTTTTCAGGTCCAAAGGTAAAAACGTAACGGCTAACATTACAAATATAGATATTTTCTTTGAACATAGCACTATTTTTCCCAGAAAGTTTTCTCCCCATAGATTAGGTTATTCAATATCCCTTCCAAAGTAATATATACTGCATTGCCCGATGAATATATACTGCATCAGCCGATGAATATATACTGCATCAGCCGATGGATATATACTGAATTGCCCGATGCAGTATATATTACTTTTTCAACCCATGGCATCGTATCGGATATCAGCCTCTATTTCCAAGCCAGACTCTGCCGCCCACACCTCCGTTATCCGGATGAACTTGGTAAGTTTATCTACATTATCCACATGCAGTTTCTCGGCTATTTTATCCACAAACAGCAACATTTGGTTTTCTTTCTCGCCCCACTTCATCAGTTGCGTGCGCTCTATCTGTTCGCCCAAGAAGGTCTTGATGCCCTTAGCCACCAGTTCCAGCCCCATCGACAAAGAATAAGTAACATCAAGCACCGTATCGGTTATGCCGTTGAACTTGATTATCCCCGCGACATCTTTCGATATTTTTCCGATAAGAGGCACGTCCACCTCTACCGTGTAAGTCACCTGTACCGTATTCCCATCTTCCGCTTTTTGGAAACGAACAGCCTTTCCTGTCTTTTTATGAATCAGAGTTTGCAATTCGTTGTAAGTAATTAGTAGTTTCATAAAGCCATATTTCATTAATTCAATGTAGTACAAATCACCCAAAGTTATATTTGCTATCTTCTATATGTATATACCGTAATGTTCTTTCTTTCATTTTTTTCATTAATCTATTCACTTCATTACTATCAAAGACTAAAGAGAATGTCTCATTAATGTTCGCATTTGAATAACAATCATATCCATTTAAAGACAATATCATATAGATATTTTTAAACACAAACAAGACAGAACCTACTTTCTTACTGACAGATATACTTTCCAATGGCAATAAATATGATACAGACTCCTCATCAGACTTACGAACTTTGACTTCAACTAAAATAGCATTTTTATGCTCGTGAAGATATAGTATCGTACTAAATTTTCTACGGAATGAATCTATTACCTCCATATCCACATTCAAATACTCCTGAATAAAATCACAATCATCCCGCAACGAACACAATACATCATATTGCCAATCGTCTAAACATTTTTCAGAAGATGAATTCATTACGCTCTTTATTAATTCTATAGCCTTATTCAACTCTTCTGTTATGAGTTCAGGAATATAACAAATAACAATGGCGGTCGAATGACGATGATAAAAACAACTATTATTGCATTTATACCGTCTGCCTCCACAACCCTCACAATCCTCCCTGCACCTTTCCATATCACAACCGCTATAATCCCAACCATCACAATTTCCACAATAATCCTTCATACGTCTTTCGTCCAAACACGTCCAACGATGCAGAATTAATTTTTTCATTTCAGAAATGCTAATCTCTCCATTCCACTTTATTGCATATTCTGAATTCCCTAATTTTATGTAATAATCTTCCCGTGATTTATATAAAAATTTTTCTGTTAACCGAATCTTTTTCTCATTTTTTGAAAGATCATAAAAGAGAACGTTATTATCATAAACCTGTTCTATAACAAACGGTTCTCCTGGTACAAACCATTTTTTATAACCGGGGGAGGCTTTAATAATTGCATTTGCACTGTAACGTACTTCTGTTATCCTTGCAATATGTTCATAAGGATAGTATGCATACAAGTTGTAATCGTTATCACGAAATATAAACACACCATGCCCTCGTAATGCTTGAGCGAACAAAACATCGGCATTATCAGGAATATTCGCAAAAGTTTTATCAAACAAACTGGCAAGAACCTTAGCATCATCCTTCCGAAAGTTTTCCTCATTCATACGTTGGTTATCCGTATTATAATAACCAAGCAAACGCATCTTAAAGTTAAATTCCATACAGCAATTGATTTAGGGTAATTGATTTAGTCTGCAAGACAAACAGTAATGTTTCATCGCAGGATATCGTTTAGTTCGTCTTCTGACTTATCGTAAACCATGCGCAGGTAGGCAATGGTTATCGTGCAAGGAATCATCACCCGATAGGCAGGGCCGGCAATATCGAAAGCCACCCAACCCAAAGACAATACCCAGCCGATAGGGCCTGCCAGAACCGCGAATGCTCTGCCTCCTGCGAACTTAGCCACTAAGTTTGCCGCTTGTTTCAAACCATATTTAGTAGCCATCTGAGTAATTAACATGGTTGTCAAACGGATGAATAGCGGAGAACCTGCTTTCAGAAGCCCGATTTGCTTTGCCAACGATTCTTTCGTAAGTTTTTCTGAAAGATGATGCACATCTTCTTCCGTCATTTTTTCTACCGACATGATGAGGAATTTCTGTAGCATATAGTGCTCGATCAATTCCGTAGAGGCGTCTTTGTGATAAGATACTTTCAGCTGTTTGCATACCGATGTCAGTATCTCTCGGTAAGAAACGCCATGCCCTCTGAACATATTAAAGAGGGTATTCCCGCCAAATTTCTGCAATTCATCAATCAAGGTAGGCACGAGCTTTACCATTTCATGAGGGTAATACAACTTGAAAGCTTGTGTAGAAGAAATTTCTTCTGTCCATCTCAACTTGCCGTCTTTATCGTACAACATAAAATCGGCAAGTAATTTCAGTTGGTCATTGGAACACTGATACAAAAAATCTAAATCTTTATCTGCCATAACGTTTGTGTGTTTATAAGTGAGACATTCATTTGAACTATTTTGTATTTTCTAAGTCAAAAGTAGGAGGCGACACGGACAAAAACTGTCCGAACATCACAGTTTCTGCAACATTTAATCCAAAAGTTTCTCTGTATCCTTTGTCTTTTCCTGTTCCATTTCTTGTATGGATTGGTTTAACTTATCTCCCAATTTTTGAAATAACCACCCCACAAGAGCACTGTCATCAATCAATCCGACTGCAGGAAGATAGTCTGGAATCAAATCAATCGGAGATACAACATAGATAATGACCGCAATAATAAGTACAAGTGTATGATCTTTATAGTCATAATATCCTTTCGTTAATAACTGTTTTACGTAATCATACAATTGAACGAGTTGGCTCTGTACGTTCTTCAAACCGTCCTTATTCATGTATCCACTCAAATCATCGGACAATTTTTTCAGGCTATCGGGGGTTTTCAGACAAGACTGGGCTTTATCCATCCATTCACCGCTTTTGAACTTTTCGATAATAGTTTCCTTATCAAATTTTATCATAGCATTACCTTTTATTACTTATACGCCTATAAGCCCTCCGAATTCAGCATTAGATTTAACACAAAAGTAAAGGCGTGAGGACTTGTCTGCTATCCATCAAGAAACAGGCATCGCCAAACGCCTTACCCAGAAATGAATATAAACAGTACTCCCACGCCGTCTTGGTATGAACAGGTACAGCACGGGCTGTACACCGACATATACAAAACAGATGAGCGTCATGTTCCTTTCATCCGTCTGAGTCTGAATTTTGGCGATTTCGTTTCTTAGGACGAAAGCAAAAAACGCTTTCCATAAATGTGAGCCATTTCTCCAGCCCGCATCATGCAAATATACATTTTTTGCCGGACATGACGCTCTTTTTCGGGAGTTTTTTTACCTTTACATCCGATTGATACAAAATTACGGTTTTCCCGTTTACTCCTTATATTATATAAGGACGGATTTCGGCAGGTGCCGGCGTTTTGTATCAAAACCGGCTTAAATTGATACGGATATGAACGAGAAACGAAAGATATTGCAATGCCTCATCGATAACCGGGCTTTTGCGCCTTCGGCTTCCGCACTTGCCAAAGACTTGGGATACGAAAGCAACAAGGCGACCCTTTATCGGATTATGAGGGATGAAACGAAAGACAGTACGGTGGACGACGTGTGGGACAAGCTCCTGGAAGAGCACTGCCTCACGGAAAGGCACTTGTATAACTTAGCGCGTATCTTTGAAGGGGCCGCTTATTTCAGCGACTTGATTCTGCCCGAAATGGACCGGAAACATCCGAAGTGGCTTCGATACTTGCTGCTCATGCTGACCGATGATGATTACGAAGCTTGTTCTCCGGAATTCCAGCAAGAAACCGCCCCGATACTGAAAGACCTGAAAGCGGACGAACCGGACGTGTATTGGGGCATCGTGACGGTGATTTATATACGATGCCGAAATATCGACCCTTATAAGGAAAACCCCCAACGCACTTTCTGCCTGCTGATAGACGAATTGGACAGTATGTTATCCTACTGGTACCCGGGAAGGACGGACGCGCATGAAATTTCTTTCAATCTGAAAGAACTGACAAAAGCATCGAACTTGTGGAAAATCATCGAAAACTGTACCATCTTGTTCCGACGCTATACGGAAGCGGATTTCAGCAGCTATGCCAGTCAAAGCATGATGTTATTCGGTTGGGATGCAAAAAGCTTTTGGCGCATACCAGGGCACCCTTACCTACAAGGCAGCCAAGTATGGGTACTGGTAGAGCATAGTTTCGGGCGTGCCACAAACGGGTGCTACATCGTATTGTGCCTGGAAGCAGGAAAAGACATCTGCACATTCGTACTGAAAGACGCATTGGTGTTTTGCTTTTGGTCGGTAGATAAAGAAGACGACCCGCTCATCCTTCAAGCTTGCCGGGGAACTGGAGCACATAGAGAATGGTGTTTTTATGCCTACGGATATGATGAAGAAACACATACACTCTATCTGGAAGCCAATCCTGCAACAGGTAATCTATTCGGGCTTCCTGAAGCCATGAAACAGATAAATCTGGAAAAACCGAAAGACAAAGAAGAAAAAGTGTGGGCAAGAATCATGAACAAATGGGATAAAGAACAAGGAAATTCCATCTTCGAACAAGCCAAAGCGTTGTTTGCAGGCAGAATTGACCTGAAAGACACCTACCAGCTGGAAGATGTCAGCATCAGCCGGACTTGCCTGAAGCTCTTCATCAGGCACAATGGGGACAGCCGCACGTACCAATTGCCCATAGAGGCATACGACTTTCTTCAAAAAATCAACCCTACGCAACAAGTGTTGATAGTGAGGCATACAGACGACCAAGACATCTACGTAGAATGGCCCGAAATGGGCTATGGCATCAAATTATCCGAATTCGAGGTACATTAAACCGCAGTAAACATTATCAAAATCCGGCGTAACGAACATTGGCACATTAGCACATTAACACATTAACACATTAGCACATTAACACATTAACACATTAACACATTAACACATTAACACATTAACACATTAACACATTAACACATTAACACATTAACACATTAACACATTAACACATTAGCACATTGACACATTAGCACATTGGCACATTGTTTATTTGCTCATTTTATATTACCTTTGCTCAAACCAAAAACCAAAAACAAATTATGGATTCTATCAAAAACAGACGTACGATACGCAAGTATAAGCAACAGGACATCCCTGCCGACTTGCTGAACGGATTGCTGGAAGAAGCTTTCCGTGCCCCAACAATGGGTAACATGCAGTTGTATAGCGTCATTATCACACGTGACCCGGCAATGAAAGAACGGCTGGCACCCGCACATTTCCACCAGCCAATGCTGGCAGAGGCTCCCGTGGTGCTGACCTTCTGCGCCGACTTCAACCGCTTTGTGAAGTGGTGTCGCCAACGCAAGGCAGAACCAGGTTACGACAACCTGCTCTCGTTCATGAATGCCAGCATCGATGCCATCATGCTTACACAAAACTTCTGCACACTTGCAGAAGCCGCCGGACTGGGCACCTGTTTCCTGGGCACCACGATTTATAATCCCGACCAAATCATCGAAGTCCTAAACCTGCCCGAACGGGTCATTCCGCTTGCTACCATCACCGTGGGCTATCCCGATGAATGTCCTCCCCAGACCGACCGTCTGCCTTTGGAAGGCATCGTTCACGAAGAGCAATATCACGACTATTCGCCCGAGGACATCGACCGTATCTATGCCTACAAGGAATCACTGCCCGAGAACAAGCATTTCGTGGAAATCAACCATACCGAAACGCTGGCACAGATTTTCACCGACATCCGCTACACGAAAGAAGGAAACGAGGCAATGTCGAAAGTGCTGAAAGAAACTCTACGCAAGCAGAAGTTTGAGGAATGATGAACTTTTTTAAATGAAGAATGAAGAATCGCTTCGCCACATGGGATTCTTCATTCTTCATTCCTCCAGCTTTGCCTTGATGCGTTCTAGCAGATAAATACAACCTTGCATCTTCGGATTTTCGTAGCATTGGTCTGCTTGCAGAAACAACCTGTGCAATGTTTCTTTCAGGTCTGGGATATATGTAGCCTTGTCCAATTGCAAACTCTTAGGAAGCTCCTTGCTATCGAACCAATGTTCCAGTTCCTGAATTTCTTCTTTCGTATACAAATTGTTAGAATCTTTCATCTTGTCTTTATAATTGAATTAAACTAATCAGAAGGGATAGCCTACAGCAAAGTGGAAAGCAAAGTCACGCTTGAAATCAGGTGAAACAATCGGATAACGGTCTTTGCCCGTATACATCGGATTGATGGCTTTCATACCACCGTCGAAACGCAGGATTAGAAAATCGAGGTCAAAACGAATGCCCAAACCATATGCTACTGCCAATTGCTTATAAAAACGGTTGAACTTGAAAACGCCTTCGGTCTGTGTGCCTTGGGTACGAATATTCCACACATTACCGGCATCGATAAATGCCGCACCATTCAATTTCCAGAACAAATAGGTACGATACTCGATGTTAAGATCAAGCTTGATATCACCCGTATGATTGACATAATCGATGGTATTCCCGTCTCCCCGGTACGAACCGGGTCCCAGCGTACGCACTCTCCAGCCACGCACACTATTGGCTCCACCCGAGAAATAAAGCTTTTCGAAAGGCAGGCTTCTCGAATTGCCATACGGGCAAGCTATGCCCAACCCAGCATGAAATACCAACGAGTTCCGGTCGTCTATCACAAAATTCTTCGCAAAATCGATATCCATCTTCACATACTGGGCAAAATCGATGTTTGCCAGCTGATAAGCATCGCCGTATTTCGGTTTCTTATGCACCAGACGCGAAAATCCATAAAGCAGATTGCCCGACTCTTCAATATTGAAACGGATGGAATACGAATTGCTCTTGGCAGCCTTCATCGCATTTCCTCCTGCACTGTTGTATGTATAAGTATACCCCATCCGCACGATAAAAAGGTCTTCATAACTATGCCGCAACAAAGGATTGACCTGGTCCATACGGTCAAGATAATCATTGAAAGCACCGGAAATGTAAGGCATGTAAACATAGTTGATGTCAAGTACATCAAACCGGTGCGTAGCTTTTCCCCTACGCGACCACCGGTAACTCCAAGCAGCAGAAGCCAACGTCCGTTCGAACTCCGGACGTACCTGTGAATTGAACTTCACACTGACCTCTGAGGTTGCCCGGACACGCCGTTTGAAGTCGGATGACAAAAAAGGAAACATAAATTCGGGGAAATTGATGCTGCTCTCCACGCCATACTCCACATAATTGCTGTTGGCATACCCCTCCAGTCCGCTTACCGCTTCGTACGCACCACGCAATTTCAAGGTAAACGTTTCCGAGCCTTTAAACAAGTTGCGGTGGATAAATGAAGCCGAAGCGGCTGCTCCTAAATCACCAGCCGAATTGGTACCTTCTATTTCGAATGAAAGGGCTTTGTTTTTGTTCTTAGACAAAAAGATATATGCATCCACACGGGCAGAATCGCCGGGCAACCGTACTTCATCGAAACGGATATTGGAATATTTCAATACTGACAGCCTCGCCAGCGAAGAATAAGTGTCCTGTACATTACGGCTGCAATACAAATCCCCCGGATGTAAATGATTATAATCGGTTACGACCCGCGGACGTAAAAAAGGTCTGTCTTTATAAAAAAGCCCGACTCCACCGGAAGATATCGAATCGAGCCAGCGCAAAGCATCCTCTGACAATTCTGCAAAATCTACCCCCAGCACATAACGCACATTACGCAATGTGTACTGCCTATGGGGTTGAGGCGCATCATCCTTTGTACGGCGGTAAGGCAATAATCTCATTGTCAAACCTACCCGATGCGTATTCAGCATCGTATCCGCCTGATAAGTTATGAAATCTTTATTGAAACGATAATACCCACGGTCCTGCAAGTATTGGGTAATACGCTGACGCTCCTCATCCAGTACGTTTACATCGAAACGCATTCCCTCGTACAGACGGGTATGAGTAGAATCTTCTGCCAGATAAGCGGCTATTTTCGAATCGGAAATGTCATAAGTCAGACGCTCTACAACGTACGGTTGTCCCGAATGAATCGAATAATACACTTTCATCCGGTTGCCCGAAGACACCTCGTCCATATCTACAGTAGCTCCCATATATCCCATATTCTGTACGGCTTTTTCCATTTCCTCACGGGTTTCCCGAGCAGCCTCACGGTCATATATGACGGGAGCCTCACCTATCTTGCGCCAAAAACGATTCAGCCATTTTGTAGAATCCAGCCCTGAAGCACTATAAATATACATGGGAAGCTTGACAATACTGAACCATTTGGCATTAGAGGTCTGACGGACATAAAGATTCATCTGCGACGACTTAATCTCTTTATTATCCGACTCTATTTTAACATCATCCAACAAATAGCTCCCCTCTGGAATAAACTTGCTCACTGAACAGCCTGCCAGCAACATAACAGCAAGCATCAGGAATACGTTTATCAGAACCTTTTTTTTCATATACTACTCAGAGGGAATGCAAATTTATCCGCAAAGATAGGGATTTATTGAAAATATCTTCTTAGCTTTGCCCGTAAATATTTGTTATTTGTGCGAATCAGGAGTTAAAGTGGTCATGCTTCGCAAGAATTATCACTATGCCCGGTAGTTAAAAGCCCGTGATTCAGCTTTATGAAACAAGCATACAAGTATCGGCTGCTAACTTCCAACCCAAAATGTGAACAATACCACCTTTTCTGACTCCCCTTGTGATTCCTGACAGGTGTCATTTTAAACGAAAACGTATGCTCAGCAAAAACAAAATCAAATACATCCACTCGCTGGAACAGAAAAAGAACCGGAAAGAAGAACAAGCCTTCATCGCCGAAGGACCGAAACTGGTAGGCGACCTGCTGGGGCATTTTACATGCCGGCTGATAGTAGGCACCGACGAATGGCTGAACCAACACCCCTACATCCAAGCTTCCGAAATCATTGTGGTAAAGAGAGATGAACTATCTCGTATCAGCCTGCAGAAAACCCCTCAGGAAGTACTGGCTATCTTCGAACAACCGCCACATAAAGTAGAAGCAGATGCAGCCAGACACTCACTCTGCCTGGCACTGGACGATGTTCAAGATCCCGGAAATGTAGGAACAATAGCACGGGTGGCAGACTGGTTCGGCATCGAACACATATTCTGCTCGCGAGGCACGGCTGACATCTATAACCCCAAAACCGTACAGGCTACGATGGGAGCCATCGCACGCGTAAAATTCCATTACTGTGACCTGGCCGCATTTATCACAGAACAGGCCAAGGCAGACGTTCCCCTCTTCGGTACATTCCTAAACGGAAATAACATATACGAAGAAGCTTTAGATAGCAAAGGCATCATCATAATGGGCAACGAGGGCAATGGCATCAGCCCGGACATAGCCGAAGTTATCAACCACCGCTTGTTCATCCCAAACTATCCGCCTGAAAGAGCCACCAGCGAATCACTGAATGTAGCCATAGCCACAGCTATCGTCTGCGCTGAATTCAGGAGAAGAAAATAAACAAGCCATACTATACCATATGCGGTATCAACGAACATAAGTGATACGACTGACTTACTTATGTGAAACACCCAAGTCACTTATGTGAAACGGTCCACTCACTTATGTTCATCAAAAGGCATACTTGAACAAATGCACAAATAACTGAGCCAAATTAATGACGTGTGGAGTAGAAAAAACAAAAATCTGCAAGCGGAAAAACCACTTACAGATTTCTGTGATTCCGGAGCGATTCGAACGCTCGACCCACGCCTTAGAAGGGCGTTGCTCTATCCAGCTGAGCTACGGAACCCCGTTTCTTAATTGCGAGTGCAAAGGTACGACATTCATTTGAAATATGCAACCCTTTTACAAAGAAATATCTTTAAAAAGGAAATTTCATATCTCACCGATGCAAACTTGCTTCGATTTCCTCTACTTCGCTCTTGAATGCCTTGTCCACTTCCACCTGGTCTTTAATGATTTTGCAAGCATGAAGCACGGTAGCATGGTCTTTGTTTCCTATCATCTGGCCAATCTTGCCAGATGAAACATCGGTATGCTTTTTTGCCAGATACATTGCAAGCTGGCGTACCTGCACCACCTCACGCTTGCGAGTCTTGGTATGGATAGCAGAAGTATCTATCTGATAATGCTTGCACACCTTCTCTATAATATCATTGACCGTAAGCGGTTTCACTTCGGCACAACGCACAGCTTTCTGCACAATATGCTGTGCCAGTTCCAAGTTGATTTCCCGTTTCAACTGGATAGAATATACTAACAAAGAATTGACAATTCCTTCCAGTTCGCGTACACTCTCGTTTACATTTTCGGCTATATAGCAAATCACAGATTCAGGTATTGTAAGACCGTCGCGACGGATTTTACTACGCAAGATGTTCTTGCGCAACTCAATATCCGGCTTTTCCAGTTCGGCAATCAGTCCCCACTTGAAACGTGTCAACAAGCGGTCTTCCATCCCCTGCAACATCACCGGTGCACGGTCGGACGTAAGAATAAGCTGCTTCCCGTTCTGATGCAGATGGTTGAATATATGGAAAAACGTGTTCTGTGTCTTGGTCATTCCGGCAAATTCTTGAATATCATCAATAATCAGCACATCAATAGTCTGGTAAAAACTGATGAAATCATTAAAATGATTGGTACGAACCGAATCGGTGTACTGCACCTGAAACAAGTGTGCAGACACATAAAGCACACGCTTCTCCGGATACAATTCCTTGATACGTGTACCGATAGCATTAATCAAATGCGTTTTTCCTACCCCTGAAGGTCCGTACAAGAACAACGGATTGAAAGTACGTGCCGGATTCTGAGCCACCGTCTCAGCCACTGTGCGCGAAAACTCATTGCTGGTACCCTTGATAAAGTTTTCAAAATTATAGTTAGGATTCAAATGTGGGTCTAAATCCTGAACTACAGGAGCCTGCAACAATGTAGGAGCCTTATTCCCATCATGTATGGGCTTCTGAGGAGACAAAGCGCCCGAGCGTTCTGTCCCTTTCATATCAATGGCTATGTGATTCGTTTTGTCGGTCAAAATGGAATACATCAACTCCGTACCCTCACCTATCTCTTTATAGATGGCGGCACGCAAGAGTTCCACGTATTTTTCTTCCAGATACTCATAGAAGAAAGGGCTCGGAACTCCAATAGTCAAAGCTTTCCCTTCGTATTTGACAGGCACGATGGGTTCAAACCAAGTAGTAAAGGCTGTCGTATTAACGTTGTCACGAATAAAGTCAAGACAACGTTGCCACAATACAATAGCCTGATTGTTTTCAATCATATTTGTCCTCTCTATATTTTTAAGCTATACTTCTACGGAACAAAGTTCGGAATCTATTTCTATAAAAACAAATGCCTTTTCGCTTGCTTTTTACAAGGCTTTTATAATATATTGGTTTTCAACCGCTTGTTTTACACACTTCTGAAACATATATTTCCAAGCATTTGTAAAATTGCAAAGGTTTGTTTTTCAATGCATTATTTATCTATTTCTCAAAGCGCACAAAGACTAATCCTTCTTCATTCACAACTTGAATATCAAAGGATTAGTCATTACTTATTTCGACTTCAGGCGTCGGATACTATTTAGACAATTTCTATATAAGCATATTTAGAAGCTGTTTTGAATTTCTCCAAAAAGTTTTTCTTGGCTTGATGTATCTGTATTCGTGTGTGCTTTGGGCAATTTTTTGGTCCTTTTCGCTCCTGTTCTTCGTCAGATAGCCCGCTATCTTCCTCATCACAGAAGCGAAAATGCCTCAAAAACTCATCCCAAATCATCGCACGATAAATT
>NZ_NFJG01000179.1:0-5064 GCF_002159755.1 Bacteroides sp. An269 | reverse complement strand
AGGATGCAGGTGTATAGGTGGAGACACCACAGCCGAGCATTACTAATTGCCCGAGGCTTTCGCGGCGTGTCTATTGTATAGTTTGTTGGTTGCCTGTCGCAGGTCACTTATCCTTCATGGCATTAAGGTGGCTATGGCACGAAGGTTCCACCTCTTCCCATTCCGAACAGAGAAGTTAAGCTTCGTCACGCCGATGGTACTGCGTAACAGTGGGAGAGTAGGTAGCCGCCGTTTTGGGGTTTCTGGCAAGTGCGGATGCATTTTGCCGGAAACCCCTTTTTTTATTTCAGATCGGGTATATAATATTGAAGGTGGAAAAAATATATTCCTTGAATTAGGGAATATCAATTATTATTTGTATCTTTGCTGCCCGATTTATATAGTGTTGTATTTTGGAAACGCTTGATACATATAAGGTAAATTTGAGGGACATGATGCAAGATGCATGTTCGTATGAATATAATCTTGACGATACTTTTTTTCAAAGTATAGATGCTCCTGATATACGAAAAGGTAAATTGCATGCCAATGTGAATATTCGGAAATTGGCAGGAAATTTTATACTGGATTTTCATATTGTAGGTACAGCAGTAGTTCCTTGTGATCGTTGTCTGGATGATGTGGGTATTGCTGTAGATACGATAAATACATTGAAAGTGAAGTTTGGAACCTGTTTTTCTGATGAAGAAGAATGGGTTATTGTTCCAGAAGAAGAAGGATATATTGACCTGTCATGGTTTTTATACGAGTTTATAGAGTTGAGTTTACCGATGCAACGGGTGCATGAGTCTGGTGAATGCAATCAGGAGATGATGACTGTTTTACATCAGCATCTGTGTGTGGAGGAAGATGAATCTCTAGCTTCTGATAGCGGTCAGGTTTCAGAGTATGATACTATTGATCCGCGATGGAATGGATTGAAAAAAATATTAGATAATAATTAAATAAAACGTTAAAAAAATGGCACATCCTAAAAGAAGACAATCAAAGACAAGAACTGCTAAGAGAAGAACTCATGATAAAGCAGTTGCTCCTACGTTGGCTATTTGCCCGAATTGTGGTGCATGGCATGTATATCACACAGTATGTGGAGCTTGCGGTTATTACAGAGGAAAGTTAGCAATCGAAAAAGAGGCTGCTCTCTAAATCTGAATAGAGAGAAAGCTTTGTTGAACAAATGTTTATGAAGTTCAATTAAGAATAAAGCCGGAGAGCTTTCGGCTCTTCGGCTGTTTTTTTATATTTCATAAACTAAAAACAGAAATGATGGAGAAAATAAATGCAGTAATAACAGGAGTCGGTGGTTATGTACCCGACTATGTGTTGACAAACGAGGAGTTGTCGCGAATGGTCGATACCAACGATGAGTGGATTATGACTCGTATTGGAGTTAAGGAAAGACGTATTTTGAATGAAGAAGGTCTGGGTACCTCTTATTTGGCACGTAAGGCAGCTAAGCAATTGATGCAAAAAACCGATTCTGATCCGGATTCGATTGACTGTGTAATTGTGGCTACTACAACTCCTGACTATCATTTCCCTTCTACGGCTTCAATCTTGTGTGATAAATTGGGATTGAAGAATGCATACGCATTTGATTTGCAGGCAGCTTGTAGTGGCTTTTTATTTGCAATGGAAACTGCTGCAAGTATGATTCAGTCTGGTCGTCATAAAAAAATCATAATTGTGGGTGCGGACAAGATGTCTTCAATGGTGAATTATTCCGACCGTGCCACTTGTCCTATTTTTGGTGATGGGGCAGCAGCTTGTATGGTAGAAGCTACTACTGAGGATTTCGGTATTATGGATTCTATATTGCGTACGGACGGCAAAGGATTGCCTTTTCTTCACATGAAAGCGGGTGGTTCGGTATGCCCTCCTTCTTATTTCACTATTGATAATAAGATGCATTACCTGTATCAAGAAGGTAGGACTGTGTTTAAGTATGCTGTATCTTACATGTCTGATGTCACTGAACAGATTGCGAAGAAACATGGTCTGAGCAAGGACAACATTGACTGGATTGTGCCGCATCAAGCAAATTTGCGTATCATTGATGCTGTGGCATCTCGCTTGGAAGTGCCTTTAAGCAAAGTGATGATTAATATTCAGCGCTATGGTAACACCAGTGCCGGGACATTACCGCTTTGTTTATGGGACTATGAAAAGCAATTGAAAAAAGGCGACAATATAATTTTCACAGCATTTGGTGCCGGATTTACCTGGGGTGCTTCGTATGTGAAGTGGGGGTATGATGGTGATAAAATTTGAACGTGGAACAAATGAATATAATACAAGAAAACGCATCCCGACCCGATGCGTTTTTTTGTATAGTAGATAAATAAATAGAGTATGCATAAAGCTGGATTTGTAAATATCGTGGGCAATCCTAATGTAGGCAAGTCTACATTGATGAATTTGTTTGTGGGCGAACGTATCTCCATTGCTACGTTTAAGGCACAGACTACCCGTCATCGTATTATGGGAATCTTGAACACGGACGACATGCAGATTGTGTTTTCCGATACCCCGGGAGTCTTGAAGCCGAACTATAAGTTGCAAGAATCAATGTTGAATTTTTCCGAGTCAGCATTGGTTGATGCGGATATCTTGCTGTATGTGACGGATGCCATAGAAAAGGCAGACAAACATGCTGATTTTATGGAAAAAGTGCGAAATTTAAAAGTCCCAGTTTTGTTACTCATCAATAAAATAGACCTGACCAATCAGGAGAATCTGGTGAAATTAGTGGAAGAATGGCACGACATGTTACCCAGTGCAGAAATTATTCCTGTATCTGCTAAGGCGAAGTTCAACATTGATGTGGTGATGAAGCGCATCAGAGAACTGTTGCCCGATTCTCCTCCTTATTTCGGAAAAGACCAATGGACAGACAAGCCTGCTCGTTTTTTTGTAACAGAGATTATCCGCGAAAAGATTTTGCTGTATTATGACAAGGAAATCCCTTATTCGGTAGAAGTGGTGGTCGAACGTTTTAAGGAAGAAGCTAAAAGCATTCACATCAATGCAGTCATTTATGTTGAACGTGAATCACAGAAAGGTATTATTATTGGTCATCAAGGCAAAGCTCTGAAGAAAGTGGCTACCGAAGCGCGTAAAACATTGGAACATTTCTTCCAGAAATCTATTTATCTGGAAACCTTTGTGAAGGTAGACAGAGATTGGCGTAGTTCTGATAAAGAGCTCAAGAATTTTGGTTATCAGTTAGATTAATTTCGGCTGTGACAGCCGTAAACATTTAAGAAGTATATGGGAAATTTAGTAGCAATCGTAGGACGTCCCAATGTGGGAAAGTCGACACTGTTTAATCGTCTGACGAAGACCCGTCAGGCTATTGTGAATGAACAGGCCGGTACGACCCGCGACCGCCAGTATGGTAAGTCGGAGTGGCAAGGAAAGGAGTTTTCGGTGGTTGATACCGGAGGATGGGTAGTTAATTCGGACGATATTTTCGAAGAAGAAATCCGTAAACAAGTGGTATTGGCAATGGAAGAGGCCGATGTCATCTTGTTTGTGGTAGATGTTATGAATGGAGTGACTGATCTGGATATGGATGTGGCAGATATTCTTCGCCGTTCGAAAACCCCTGTTATTGTGGTGGCCAACAAGACCGACAATAACAATTTGCAATACAATGCTGCCGAGTTTTATTCGTTAGGATTGGGTGACCCGTATTGTGTTTCAGCTTTAAGTGGAAGCGGAACGGGAGATTTGCTTGATCTGGTACTGAGCAAGTTTAGAAAAGAAGCAGGCGAATTGATTGACGAAGATATTCCTCGCTTTGCCGTAGTGGGTCGTCCTAATGCGGGCAAGTCATCGATTGTGAATGCATTTATTGGCGAGGAGCGGAATATCGTGACCGAAATAGCCGGTACCACCCGCGATTCTATCTATACCCGTTATGACAAGTTCGGTTTCGATTTTTACTTGGTTGATACGGCAGGAATCCGGAAGAAAAACAAGGTGAATGAAGATTTGGAATACTATTCGGTTATCCGTTCCATCCGTGCCATCGAAAACTCAGATGTCTGCATCCTGATGTTGGATGCTACCCGTGGTATTGAAGGGCAAGATTTGAATATCGTATCTTTGGTTCAACGCAACCAGAAAGGATTGGTTGTGGTTGTCAACAAGTGGGATTTGGTAGAAGACAAGTCGGTCAAGGTGATGAAATTTTTCGAAGATGCTGTGCGTAAACGTTTGGCTCCGTTCACCGATTTTCCTATAATTTTTGCTTCGGCGCTTACCAAGCAACGCATCTTCAAGGTTCTCGAAGCAGCTAAAGATGTATTTCAGGCACGTATGACACGTATTCCTACTGCCCGTTTGAACGAAGCGTTGCTGCCTGTAATCGAGGCATATCCACCTCCTTCAAATAAGGGTAAATATATCAAGATTAAGTATATTACCCAGTTGCCTAATACGCAGATACCTTCTTTTGTGTTCTTTGCCAATTTGCCGCAGTACGTAAAAGAACCTTATAAGCGTTTTTTGGAAAATCAGATTCGTCAACGTTGGAAGCTCTCAGGAACACCAGTCAATATCTTTATCAGGCAGAAATAAAGTCCTGTCAAAGTTTGGAAACAATGCGAAGATGAGCTGATACATTCTAGGAAAGATTATTTTGAATGAATGTTTGCATCCGGCCTGTATGCTCCCCTTAGGTGAAGATATACTTCAGTTGTGCATCATTATTGGGGCTGGTTGCAGACATTCATTTTATATTCATCAGGGAGGATCGTCTTTTTATTTAGAAGCTATTTTGAATTTCTCCAAAAAGTTTTTCTTGGCTTGATGTATCCGTTTTCGTGTGTGCTTTGGGCGATTTTTTGGTCTTTTTCGCTCCTGTTCTTCGTCAGATAGCCCGCTATCCTCCTTATCGCACAAGCGGAAATGCCTTAAAAACTCATCCCAAATCAGCACACGATAATTTCAAACAGTTTCTTCTATGTTGTAATCCAAATATCCAGAGAATTTTTTTATTTTATTAAAGGTTTTCATTAGCTTTGTAATCAAGGAGTTGAAGAGGATGCAAGCTCTGCT
>NZ_NFJG01000178.1:0-5097 GCF_002159755.1 Bacteroides sp. An269 | reverse complement strand
CGACAATGAGCATTTTTTTGAAAGCGGTACAACGCATCAACCCGTCAGAACCGGACGAACCGAAGAAATGGTATCCCGTTCAGTACACCACCAAGATGGTGGACGAGAGTGAAGTGGCTATGCTGATAGCCGATGGGACGACTGACCCGTTTCCGTGAGTCGGGCAACTCACGGAAACGAGTTGGGCAACTCGGAAAAGTGAGTTGGCGGGGGCTGATACTTGAAAGAAAACTAAATAAATTTATACGCTATGGATAACAATATAAGAGTAGATGATTATTCTATTGGTAAACACTATAGATTTGAAGATGGGTACATAATGATTCCCAAACATGAATACTATGAAACCACTTTCCAAAGTCACAAACACGTATTTTATTGGAATGATATAAACTTAAAAAAGAGGAATGTGATTTCTCTTGTTGTTTTTGATAAATTAAAAATCGAAAGAATATTTCCATCCATAGTTTATGAACTGAAAGGACTTGAATATCTACAACTTCCGCCGCATTTAGTAAGACAATTCGACTGGACAAGGTTAAACCATTTAGAAGTATTTGAAACGGATAATGCAAATTTGAAGATAAAAGAAAATGTTTATTTGCCTAATCTGGTACATTTATGTAACTACAAAGGGACAATAGAATTTACCAATAAAAATTTACCCTGTTTGAAAAGCATTATATGCAAGTACACGGATTCTGTTATGCGTTCATTGTTAAGCTATCAGGAAATGGACAATATAATGTTTTGTAATGTCAATGAGAATATCTGCGGGCAACTATCCTTAATGAAATCTATTCGAAAGCTGGATATATTGAGCGGTAAGACAGAATCCATCAACGGCATTTCTCAAATCAATGGAATAGAGAATTTACATCTTAACTCATTACCCTACTTGTTTAATGTAGATGAATTGACAGATTTGCCTAAACTTGAAGAACTGTGGATAAATACTTGCAAAAATATTAGAAGTTGGAATTTTCTGCTAAGGCTAAAATCCTTAAAAAGACTGACTATTTTTAATTGTAGCGGTGATAGCTCTTATCGTCAGGTTTCAAAAGAATTAAGGACAAGAGGTATCAGCGGTATATATTGATATTTCAGAATATGTGCGCCAGCGACAAAGAGAAAGCGGCATTTCCTTTTTCGCCAGTTTCAAGGCTGGTGGCTATGGTGGTTGGCGGAGGAAATGGCAGGATGCCGACAGCCTTTCTTCCCCTTCCGCCAACTCTTTCGCGACTTTTCCAAACCATACGGTTTGTTTTTCCGATTCTTTTCGTACCTTTGGGGCATGGAGGTTAGGATATGCCCCCGCATGGCGTGGGTTAGCGGAATGTCCGATTCCTGACAGGTGTTGTTATCAATACATTATCTATAACGAGAGCAATAAGAATGGAAGATTTAGAACAATATTGGGAACAATACTTTTCCCCTCTTGGGCATAAGTTCGCAGAACTTCGTCCCAATTATCAGGAAATGGGGGAAACGGACAGTATAATCGCCGCATTATATTGGCTGGAACTTGAAATGTATAATGGTGGATTTCTCCAGTTCTTCTGTAATTGGGGATATACCGCTTATCAGCTTGTACTCAAAGGATTGGAAACTATCAATGCACCAGCTACCAAACAGCTTTTAATGCAGGCTTACAACATCATTCAAAGATTAGAAAATGACAGTCAATTACAAAAGCTATGGGATATTCCTCAATATTTGACAGAGGACGAAAACTCTAAGTTAAATGGAATAGACTGGGAATATTGGGAAGATAAGGAAAATATTATGCGGCTTATGCTTCTAAAATTCCATTCTGATTCAGTTGAAAATATAGATAACAAAGCGTGATAACGCTTGAACAGCGTTCCCCGCTTGTCCATTACCAACTAAAATATATAAATCATGAATAGAGAAACATTATTTGAAAGCTTTTATACAAAAGCAGAAAAAGCGATTAATAAAATGGGGAAACAAAACATCAAAGATATCTATGCTATTTCCTTTTGGAAAGATAATCTTGAAGACGACCCCCGATGTCCTGTTATTACAATAGGCTATAACACTTTAACTCAAGTGGAAGTAGCAAAAAGGAATGCCAGTAGTTTAATGGAAGCCAAATGGAATTATGCTTTTTGGCTACAAAACGAAGTGGGTACTATTGGCGGCAATGATAAGAATCTCCGTCTGTATTTTAAAGAAGCCAATTTATTCTATACTCAACAAGAGTATTCGAGAGCCGAAAAAAATGGAGAAGAAAATAAGTTGGATGAACAAGACGACCAAATGCAGTCGGTCTTTATGGATATTATCATTTCTGTTATTCAAGAACTTCATAAAAAAGGTGTCATAAAAGAGCAATTAGGTAAAGAAGTTCCTGTCATTGTTCACGAATTGGAATATTACGACTTACCTATTATGTGGACTACAAGAAGTAATCCGAAATCATTGATTGATGAGTTCTTGAAATCTTATAATGATGGATGTTTATAAAAAGTTGGTAACAAGTGAATGAGCTGCCCTAACGGTCTGCTATTCACAACCCATTAGATACAATTATATATGAATATACCTACTGCAATAAAGGAAATACTTGTTCATAACCATTGGGACGAGTTTAATTTTCAAATGATGCAGGATTGTTATATAAACAAGTTAAGACAATCCTATTCAAAGTTTGATTATCCTTTGAATGAAAGGATTATAAGCAAAATTGCTCTATTCTATAACATGAAATTAAAGTTGAACCAGTATGATATTCTTTATTTTGATTTCAAGAAAATAAAGAAATACAGTCCGGAAGCTATGCAAAAACAGGCTTTGAAGTTAAAGGTCAATAAGGTTATTTATTTAGCAGACATTCATCCCGGTTATTTAACCGTATGGTTAGATGAACAAGAGCAAGTGTGGGCTGATTATGACAATCTTGTTTATTATTACGGCAGTGATATATTCAGTGGCGTTCAAAATATAGTATCGGGTAATATTCTTGAAACCATAAATTAGTATCTAACGACGAAAGATAGCATCTGATGATGCTCCTTTCCAAACCATTATCAAATCCGGCACACCGGATTGCATCCCGCTTGCTATCCTCTCCCGTAAGTTTAGTTTGTCCTTTTGTATATACATCCAAACTGGCTTAAACCTGTTTTCATCGGCAGCGAAGTATGTGCCCGGCGAAAAAGAGAAAGCGGCATTTCCTTTTTCGCCAGTTTCAAGGCTGGTGGCTCCGGTGGTTGGCGGAGGAAATGGCAGGATGCCGACAGCCTTTCTTCCCCTTCCGCCAACTCTTTCGCTACTTTTCCAAACCGTTTGGTTTGTTTCTCCGATTCTTTTCGTACCTTTGGGGGCATGGAGGTTAGGATATATGCCCCGTATGGTATTATAAATATTAGCGAAAATTTCAGCAAAGATGAGATACAGAAAAGAGACAATAAGTCATTTCGCAGGAAACAATTTGATGCGAGAAGGGAGAAAATACAGGTATTATTTTTTTGATTACCTGTATTATCGGTTATATGTGGTTTATCGAAAACATAATGAAGCTGCACGTCTCAGTGCTTGCCTCTTATTGGGCATGGTTTCTATGATAATATTTTTCTTTTTCAGTATCTTCTTTAACAAAGCACTGACAGATGATTGGTTTTCATTAAAGAACTTCACTCCCATTCAGATACAAAGTATATTTGTGGGTGTAGGTATATTGTGCTTTATCGCATTATTTTTGCGATATACTCGCAAAAGGACTGCCGCTATACTTTTGAAATACAAAGGTAACATGTGGAACAAGATAATCCCAGCATGGATGATATATTGTTCCCCTCTATTGGTGTTCTTGATAGGAATAGGTATATGCAAATTGATTTATAACTAAATATATATGATAAAAAAGATTCAAGTAATATTTCGCTAACAACGCAGGATAACGGGAAAACCGTTCCCTGCTGAACCATTATAAACAATTTGAGATTAACATTATGAACTGGTATATCTATTGGTATTTTACAATCAAGTATTTTTTCTGGGGATTACTTGGATATGGGCGAGCCGGAAATTACATCGGCGGATTGTTTTTCTATTTTCCATTTATCGCATTGATAATGCTGCTGATAGCACCATTTCATTTTATTAATGAGAACAAAATCGTTGTTTATATATGTGTTTCTCTTTTATTTATGTTTATAAATGAAATTGTATTTTGGGAAGACACAAAAAGATACCGAAGGTGGGACAATCACTACAGGAATAACAGCAACAACAAGAAAAGTTGGTTTTTTGTTGCTATTTCTGTAATAGGTACAATAAGCTGGTTTATCCTTCCGTTTCTGCTTAAAGATTATTATATCCATAGATAAATTAAGTTTATAACAAAATCGAGATGGCAACTAAATACATTGTTCTCACATACACAAAAAAACAGCGGAATGAAAGATTTGATGGAGAAATACTATAATATGATTTATTATTGTGCATATAAAATACTATTCCATTTTTTGTACAGACTTATTAATCCCTTTTATTGGCTTGGATTAAAGAAATGGAATAATAATTATATAAATCGTATTATATCAATTAGTAAAAAGATAGAGGCTGATGCGGCAGATAAAGGTATTAATACATGGATTTCAGTCTTGGCTATTATTTCTGTATATCGTATCAGCCTTTGGATAATTGCCGTTATATGTATTATCGGCATTCAGTTTTCAAGAATAAAAACTTTATTGATAACTGTATTAGAATCGGATTTTCTTTTTTTACTACTATGGGTAGTTCTCGGGGTAGTAGTATATCGTATCAATAATCATCTCTTGTTCAAGAAGGACAAATACAGAAAGTATTTCAAGCAATTCGACAAAGAGAGAAAATATGTGCAATATTATGGTATCTATGTGATTTCCATAATTATACAGTTTGCAACGTTCTATATATTACTCAAAAGCTTATAAGACAACAATAATATGATAGAAATAAAACAGTGGGGAAAGATTATAATTCAAGTTTCGCAAGTTCAACTTGCAGCTTTTAATCTATAAATGTCGCAAATATGTTTCATATCTTCCTCCCTGTTGATGATAGCCTGATAGATATCTTCGTCAG
>NZ_NFJG01000177.1:0-5233 GCF_002159755.1 Bacteroides sp. An269 | reverse complement strand
CCAATAGTCTTACTTCTGAAACCGGCGCAAAAAGGTATTGGCATCTAACTTCCAGCCCGCCCTGCGGGCGATAACTACCTATAACTCCCTTTTAACTCCTGATTGGCATTATTAATTGTTAATTATTAATTATAACCTATCTTGCGATGTACTTCTCCATCCCTTCGGTGTAGTAGATGTCCGTCTTTCCGTCGTCCTTGCTATAGATAAAGTATGCGTCCAGCTCGGGATGGGCACGGCAGACGGCTTTGGCAGAATCCAGCCCCAATACCATGAAGGCGGTGGCGTAAGCGTCTGCCTTGGCACAGTTGTCGGCGATGACTGTAGCCGAGAGGATGTTGTGCTGTATCGGATAGCCTGTACGCGGGTCGATGGTATGGGCGTATTTCTTGCCGTCCTTGTAATAGAAGTTGCGGTAGTTGCCCGAAGTGGCAAGCCCTACGCCGCTCACCTGCAATACGGTCTGCAGCTCCTGGTTCACTGCTAGCGAGTCGTCTATGGGCTTGTTGATGCCGATGCGCCAGGGTTTCATCTGTGCGTTTTCGCCTTTCATCACCAGTTCTCCCCCGATGTCCACCATATAGTTGCGTATCCCTTTCCGGTCCAGCAGGCGTGCCACACAGTCTACACCGAAGCCTTTGGCAATGGCACTGCAGTCCAGCATCGTGCGCGGGTCGCTCTTGACAATCCTTCCGTTTTCCAGCTTCACCTTATCGTATCCGACGAATTGGCGCAAGCTGTCGATGGTAGCCGAATCTACTTGCGATGCATTCTTGAACCCGAATCCCCAGGCATTCACCAGCGGAGCAACGGTAATGTCGAACGCGCCGTGTGTCTCTTCCGATACCTGCCGGGCAAGGCGGTACACATAGTCGAACAGGGAGTCGGTCTGCATATCCGTATTGTCGTTGATGCGCGTAATGACCGATGCCTTGTTGAAAGGCGAAAGCGAACGGTCTACCCGTTGCAGCTCGGCTTCTATCTCGGCTTTCAGGTTCTCTTTCGACTGGTAAGTGATTTTATACATCGTGCCGAACACCAGCCCCTGGTCGGTCTGGTAAGGTGCCTGCTTGCGCAATATCCATACGGTGCCCACGACGAGCAGCAGCAGGAAAGGAATTTGCCATTTCAGTCCGTTTTTTTTCTTCATGTTTTCTATTGTTTTTATATCTGTTTATAGGTGACGAGGTAACAAGTTGACGAGTTGACGAGGTTCTCAGATAGTTTTGCCAATGGTATCTAAAAACCTTGTCACCTGGTACCTTGTTAACTCGTTACCTGGAGAGTAAGTGTTCGCAAAGTATCTTTACACCGATACCTATCAATACCAGCCCGCCGAACAATTCCATCCGCAAGTTGAAGCGTTTCCCGAAAAAGATGCCGATAAGGCTTCCTGCCAGCGAGAGGACGAACGAGGCAAGTCCGATGGCAACGAGCGGAAGAAGCAGGCTCTGTAGCTCCTTGAATCCGGTGAAGGCAAACGAGATGCCTACCGCCAGTGCATCAATGCTGGTAGCGATGGCAAGGGTGATGATGACCTTCAGCCGGGTAGGGTCGAAGCTGTGTTCTTCGCTGTCCTTGAAATGCTCGCGTATCATGCGGATGCCTAAAAAAGCGAGCAGCCCGAAGGCTACCCAATGGTCGTAAGCCTCGATGAGGTGGCTGAAATGGCTTGCCCCAAGCCAGCCCAGCAAAGGCATTAAAGCCTGGAAGAAGCCGAAAAAGAACGCCATCGTCAGAAACGTATTCCACCGGATGCGCCGTAATATGATGCCGCTGGTGACGGACACCGTGAAGCAATCGATGGCGAGGCTCACGGCAAGCAAAAGAATTGCGAATATACCCATTTGTGTCAGTTATTAGTTAGTTGACAAGGTGACAAGTTAACAAGGTGACGAGGTTTCAGATACTTTGGTTAACTATTCAAGACCTTGTCACCTTGTCTCCTTGTCACCTTGTTCCCTTAAAACGGAAGATTATAAATCAAGTTATACGTCAGGTTGAAGCTGCTGCTGGCGTTCTTGCCAAAGCCGGGCACGTACCAAGGGACTGAGTTCTCGTGATTGTCGATGCTCATGCGCATCTTGTAGCGCACCGCCCATCCCATGTGGAAACGTTTGTAAATCCTTACCTTGATGCCTACCACACCTTCCAGCCAGCTTGCCTTGCTTTTCATGCCCGAATACGAAAAAGGCACCGTGGTCCCTCCATAATTGGGGTCAGTCATGTCAGGTCCGCTCACGTCGTAGGTGAACGAACTCATGCCGTAACGCAGGCCCACATACAGATAACCGGGCAGGTAAGGCTTCAGGTAGAACACGTTATAGTCCATGCCTATCCGGAAATAAGGCGCCGATGTCTTGTAGTGCATGTCGTTGGCATCATTGACGACATCGGTTTTCCCGTAGCCTATTTCGAGGGTAGGCAAAAAACGGTTCTTCAGGTTACTTTGCAATAAAATTTCGCTGCTCATGATGTCTCCTCCCAGCAGGTAGCCGCCTATGCCGGCTATTTCCACGCCGATAGAACTTCCCTGATAGAACGGGGAAGCCTTGTAGTCGGCCTTTAGCTGCTCCTTGTCTTTCTTTTGTGCCCATGACGGGGCAGGGAACAGAAAGAGAAGGCTACTGCTCAACACCAGAAACAGTGAAATAGATGCGGATATTTTCTTTCTCATTGTTGTCGATATTCGGGTTAGTGATGGTGATAGAGTCGAGCCTGTGGTGGGTGTGCGCCGTGCCGGTGATTTCGTAGAACATCATGCTTCCGCAATCCAGGTTGGTGAAATACGGGATGTTCCGGTGGTCAATCCGGATGGTGTCGCGTCCCACATAACCGACATCCAGCGCGTGATAGATAAAGATAAACTGGGTGTAGGCATCGTAGCTCAAAGGAAGGCTGAAGCTGCTTGCCGCCGCCTCCTGATTGATAAGCGTGTCAGATACAAGCGTATCAGAAGAAGTGGTCTGACCTACAATAGTGATGGTGTCAGAAGTATTGAATGTCCGTCCGTTTTGGTCTACCAGCGAAAAATGCAGGTACGACAAGGCGTTGGGCGGGCAGTTTTCCACTTCACAGCCTGGAACCAACAGTCCTGCTAACGCCAATATGCAGAATATGACCGGTAGTCTTTTCATCGTTACAGTTCTTTTTCGATTTGATACTTGTTTCGTTCGGGAGCGTTGCGGGCTATCAGTTCGCCGATGAATCCGGCAAGGAACAATTGCGTGCCGATAACCATCGTGGTCAGCGCCAGGTAGAAGTACGGGCTTTCGGTCACCAGCCGGTACGGATTTCCGCAATACATGTCGTGCAGCTTGTTGAATCCGATAACAGCCACCGATATGAATCCCAACAAAAACATAATAGAGCCCAGAAAGCCGAAGATGTGCATCGGCTTCACCCCGAAAGTGGAAAGAAACCATAACGTAAGCAGGTCGAGGTAACCGTTTACGAAGCGGTTCAGCCCGAATTTGGTCTTTCCGTACTTGCGTGCCTGATGATGCACCACCTTTTCACCGATTCTGGCAAATCCTGCATTTTTTGCCAGGTACGGGATATACCGGTGCATTTCGCCATACACTTCGATGTTCTTCACCACTTCACGCCTGTATGCCTTCAGCCCGCAGTTGAAATCGTGCAGGTTGTGTATGCCCGACACCGCCCGTGCCGTTGCATTGAAAAGCTTGGTGGGTATGGTTTTCGAGAGCGGGTCATAGCGTTTCTGTTTCCAGCCCGAAACCAGGTCATACCCGTCCTCCGTAATCATCCGATACAGTTCCGGAATTTCGTCGGGACTGTCTTGCAGGTCGGCATCCATGGTAATGACCACATCGCCTTCTGCCCGTTCGAATCCGCAGTACAGGGCGGGCGACTTCCCGTAATTACGGCGGAACTTGATGCCTTTCACCTCCGGATTATTTTTGCTCAGTTCCTCAATGACATTCCACGAGCGGTCGGTGCTTCCGTCATTGACGAAGATGATTTCATACGAAAAATGATTGGCATCCATTACCCGTTTTATCCATGCATGCAGTTCGGGCAACGACTCGGCTTCATTATATAAAGGGATGACTACTGATATGTCCATAATACTGATTTTTATTTTTTATATTTCATAACTAACAAGCCTGTAGGCAAGGCAAGCAAAATGCCATAGAATACATTCTGCGTAATGAGTTGAAAGGTGAGTTGAATGGGACTCAGGGAAGCTATCGTATCAAAAGCAAGCATAAGCTGGTCTATGGAAGTTGCCAGATCACCTTGAAGCATAGCCTTTGCCTCGTTCAGCTGTTGCCTGTACATGTCAAACAAGAATCCTTGGTCGATAAACCGGAAGTAAAGATAGTGCCCTACCGCCGCCAGCATGGCCGCAAAGACATACATGCATACGGTAAAGATGAAAGCACGGAAAAACGGAATGGTTCCGTTGCAATATGTATTCCGGAATTTGCGTGCATACAAGTATCCCAATATGGGGACAAACAGCGTACCCAATATAAAAAGGAGTTGCAGCAAGGGAATTTTAAACCCTAATGGAAGAAAAATGAATTTGATAATCCAAAAGATTCCCATATAGGTTCCGAATCTCATTGCATGCTCTTGAATACCGATTGGTCTGTCTGGTGTCATTTTCTTTACTTTAAATAGATTAAAAGAGTATACCCTCCGTAACGGATAACTTTATTTGCGTACAAAAGTACGTTTTTTGTACTTATTCAGCGTAATAAAAGCATGAAAAATGACATCTCTTCATTTTTTTCTGCATTTTTTTCAGAAGACGTATTGCATATTCAGAAAAAATACCTACCTTTGCACCCGCAATCAAGAAATATCGCGCCGATAGTTCAGGGATTGCAAGTTTTTTGAAATACGGGTAAGTCCCATACGGCCAGCTCCCTTCGAATCCTCCAGGGCTTGATCGCAGCAAAGGTAGTTGGTTGTAGCGGCGCGATATGGTAAGCTTACCCACCTGCCTCTTTAGCTCAGTTGGCCAGAGCACGTGATTTGTAATCTCGGGGTCGTTGGTTCGAATCCGACAAGAGGCTCGAAAAAAGGTTGCTTTCTGTAAAAGGAAGCAACTTTTTCTTTTAGGAACTGTTTTGAATTTATCGTGCGATGATTCTCACCACAGAATTCTAAGACTTGCACAAGTTTTATGGCGGAATATTTTTGTTAAATAAGTTAAACGGGTGGGTTTCCCTGTCCCGTTTAACTTTTATAGTTCATAAGT
>NZ_NFJG01000176.1:0-5381 GCF_002159755.1 Bacteroides sp. An269 | reverse complement strand
ATCTGACGAAGAACAGGAGCGAAAAGGACCAAAAAATCGCCCAAAGCACACACGAAAACAGATACATCAAGCCAAGAAAAACTTTTTGGAGAAATTCAAAACAGCTTCTCAAGATAAGGAGTTATTCCAGGGAGTTAAAGGGAGTGAGAAGCCAATACTTTTACTAATGGAAACCCTAACAGAACCATTGTCCTTTAACTCCTGTGAGCGAAGCGAGCATAACTCCTTTTTATGCCATTGGCATTTTGCAGATATTCAGAAACTGTTCCCAAGAACAAAAAAAATGGGAGAACGCTTTCTCCCAACCTTGTTAACCTTAAATCTAATACTATGAAAAAAATCACTTTGCAAATATAGTCATTCAGCTTGATTCTTCCAACATTATACAAGGATATTACAAATAGTTTAAAATTCTTTTGCATAGCTCCCGGACATTCATAAAAAACGAGTTGACAAGAAGACTTGGATTTAAATCCTTATCAACTTGTCAACCCGCCAAATATCCAGTGCCTGGTACCTAGTATCTAGTACCTAGTCAACTAGTACCTAGTCAACTAGTCACCTAGCCTCTGGCACCTAAAAATCATCAGTCTTTCAGTTTTGCCTTGATGAAGTCGCGGTTCAAACGAGCGATGTTGCTGATTGAAACGTTCTTCGGACATTCAGCTTCACAAGCACGGGTATTGGTACAGTTACCGAAGCCCAGTTCGTCCATCTTGGCAATCATGGCTTTCGCACGGCGCAAAGCTTCCGGTTTACCTTGCGGCAACAGATTCAGCTGGCTAACCTTTGCTGATACGAACAGCATTGCCGAACCGTTCTTACAAGCAGCTACACATGCGCCACAACCGATACAAGAAGCAGCATCCATCGCTTCGTCAGCCACTTGTTTCGGAATCAGGATAGCATTGGCATCCTGAGGAGCGCCTGTACGTACACTGATGAAACCACCAGCCTGCATAATCTTGTCGTAAGCCGTACGGTCTACCATCAAGTCTTTGATAACCGGGAAACCAGCCGAACGCCACGGTTCAACGGTAATGACATCGCCATCGTGGAAACGGCGCATATAGAGCTGGCAGGTAGTAGCACCTGTTGCAGGTCCGTGCGGATGTCCGTTAATATACAGAGAACACATACCGCAGATACCTTCACGGCAATCGTGATCGAATACTACCGGTTCTTTACCAGCCTCAACCAACTGCTCGTTCAAGATATCCAGCATTTCCAGGAACGAAGTATCGCCCGGGATATCTTTCATCTGGAATGTATCGAAATGACCTTTTTCCTTCGGTCCGTTCTGACGCCAAATTTTCAGCGTAAATGATATATTTTTGTCCATTGTTTTTATTTTTAAGGTTACTAGGTACCAGGTACCAGGTAACTAGGTTTAAAATACAAATGACTTACGTTTGTTTATCAAAGCCGTCAACATTTTTATTATTTCACTGTTCATGCTGTCCAGCTCTTGATATTGTGCATCCGAAATATATGCAATATCCTTACAAATAAGAAGCTGCGTTTCCAATTCTGATGCAGATCCTAAAGCCATATATAGGAAATGAATCAACTCTTTATCATACCCTCTGCCGAATCCTTCTGCAATATTTGACGGAATCGATACGGCAGCACGGCGCATTTGGGAAGTGATTCCATATATTTCTTCTTTAGGGAAAGCCTGAGTTACCAAGTAAAGACACTTGACCATTTCCATACTTTTCTGCCAAACGACCAATTCTTTATGGGTCCTCATAAGCTTATACTATTTAAAACCTAGTCAACTAGTCAACTTGTACCTTGTCAACTGAAATTAATTAACTCTTATAATTTCTTGTCTGAACTTTAATAGCTTCGTAAACCAGCGGTTCCTTGTAGAGAACCGGAGCTTTATCATCCGAGCCTTGGTATTCCCAGCAAGATACATAGAAATAGTTGGCATCATCACGTTTTGCTTCACCTTCTTCTGTCTGGTATTCTTCACGGAAGTGACCGCCGCACGATTCGTTACGGTTCAATGCGTCGTATGCAATCAGTTCACCCATGGTGATGAAGTCGTTCAAGCGGATTGCCTTATCCAATTCTACGTTCAGACCTTCTTTCTTGCCCGGAATGAACAAGTTGGTTTCGAATTCCTTGCGGATATCTTTCAGCTTCGCAAGAGCAGTCTTCAGTCCGGCTTCGGTACGTCCCATACCTACGTATTCCCACATGATGTGGCCCAGTTCCTTGTGGATAGAATCTACCGAGCGTTTGCCCTGGATTCCCATCAGGTGGTCAATCTTAGCCTGGACAGCCTTTTCTGCTTCCTCAAATTCCGGCAAGTCGGTAGAGAAGCGGGGAACAGTGATTTGGTCTGCCAGATAGTTCTGGATGGTGTAAGGCAATACAAAGTAACCATCGGCAAGTCCTTGCATCAAGGCAGAAGCACCCAGACGGTTTGCACCGTGGTCGGAGAAGTTACATTCGCCGATAGCAAACAGACCCTTAATGGTAGTCTGCAATTCGTAGTCTACCCAGATACCACCCATGGTGTAGTGGATAGCCGGATAAATCATCATCGGGTTGTAATATTTCACGCCGTTGATTTCGTTTGCCAATTTGCCCGGGTTCACATCGGTGATTTCTTCGTACATATCGAAGAGGTTTCCGTAACGCTGGCGCACTACATCCAATCCCAGACGTTCGATACTTTCAGAGAAGTCGAGGAATACAGCCAAGCCGGTATTGTTGACACCGAAACCGTGGTCGCAACGTTCCTTAGCCGCACGGCTGGCAACGTCACGCGGAACCAAGTTACCGAATGCCGGATAACGGCGTTCCAGGTAATAGTCACGGTCTTCTTCCGGAATGTCACTGCCTTTCTTGGTACCAGCCTGCAAAGCCTTGGCATCTTCCAGCTTCTTCGGAACCCAGATACGTCCGTCGTTACGCAACGATTCAGACATCAAAGTCAACTTAGACTGCTTGTCGCCGTGTACCGGAATACAAGTCGGGTGAATCTGCACGTATGCCGGATTAGCGAAGAACGCACCTTTACGGTAGCAAGCCATTGCAGCCGAGCAGTTACATGCCATCGCATTGGTAGACAAGAAGTAAGTATTACCGTAACCACCGGTAGCGATAACTACAGCATGTGCAGCAAAACGTTCCAGTTTACCGGTTACCAGATTCTTGGCAATGATACCGCGGGCACGGCCGTCGATGATTACCACATCTTCCATTTCATAGCGAGTGTACAGCTTGACTGTGCCAGCACCTACCTGACGGCTCAATGCCGAGTAAGCCCCCAACAGCAACTGCTGTCCGGTCTGTCCTTTGGCATAGAATGTACGTGACACCTGTGCTCCACCGAACGAACGGTTTGCCAGCAGACCTCCATATTCGCGTGCGAAAGGTACACCCTGAGCCACGCATTGGTCGATGATGTTGTTCGAAACCTCAGCCAAACGATAAACGTTTGCCTCACGTGCACGATAGTCACCACCTTTTACAGTATCATAAAACAGACGATATACAGAGTCGCCATCGTTCTGATAATTCTTTGCAGCATTGATACCACCTTGAGCAGCGATAGAGTGAGCGCGGCGCGGAGAATCCTGAATACAGAAGTTAAACACACGGAAGCCCATTTCGCCCAAAGAAGCGGCTGCAGAAGCACCTGCAAGACCTGTTCCTACCACGATGATATCCAAACGACGTTTGTTGGCGGGGTTCACCAGTTTCTGGTGAGCTTTATAGTTGGTCCATTTTTCAGCTATCGGACCTTCAGGAATTTTAGAGTCGAGTATATTAGCCATAATTGTTTTCTTTTTTAGTTGACTAGGAACTAGTTGACTAGTTGACTAGGTTTTTTCATCCTTAATATAAAGTATCTGTAACCTAGTACCTAGACCTGTAACCTAGTGCCTACATTATAAATTCTTCACAAAAAATACTACCGCAACCAGCATGAAGCCCAGCACGATAATCGTAGAATAAATGTTAGAGATGCACTTCCAACGGTTGATCCAGATGGTGTTGTTCCAGCCCAATGTCTGCATAGAGCTCCAGAAACCATGAGTCAAGTGGAACCACAAAGCGCACAACCAAACGATGTACAGAACGAAGAATACCGGATTAGAGAAAGTCTGTACAATGTAACCGTAACCGTCGGTTGCTTCCAGACCGCCCATCATCGGATTGCCTATCAATTCGGCAAACATCATGTTGTACCAGAAGTTGAACAAGTGCAACAGCAAGCCCAGGATGACAATCACACCCAAAGCCAACATGTTCTGAGAAGCCCATTCCACAGTTTTAGGCTTTGCACTCACCGCATAACGTTCGTTACCACGTGCGGCACGGTTCAACATCGTCAGCCAGAAAGCGTAAACGATGTGAATTACAAACAAGGCAGCTAACGCCAAGGTACCTATCAAAGCGTACCAGTTAGTACCCAAGAATTCACATACTGTGTTATAACCTTCCGCCGAAAACAGTGCAACAAGGTTCATCAACATGTGAAATGTAAGAAACAGGACAAGGGCGATACCCGTTACGCTCATCACCACTTTCCTTCCAATAGATGAATTACTTAACCACATAAATGATTGAATTTAAATTATTTAATTGTTTGAACTAAAATATCCTCCAGTACGGTCTGTTACACGATGCAAAATTAGAAGATTTATTGAGATAACACAAGCGATTACGGAAATAATTCTTTAAATTCAATCAGATAATGTGTATTCTTTCCATAAAATAATCAGTTCATTGAACATTTCGCACTGTTTCTGTAGAGACGATGTGCACATCGTCTCTACTACATGGCATATACAAAATGCACAATTTCATACAGCGCATGGTTAAAAAGAAGCCATCTTCGGAACATTCAAAAAGGATAAGTTAAACTTTATTAATGTCCATTTTTCGTGACAAAATATAGTCCCAAACATTTCCATTAAGGCTGTTTATACATCTTTTTATGCCCGTTTCAGCGCAATTTCCTGACTACAAAACCGGCACATATCCGGCACATTTAGTTAACAAACCCTAATGCAATTCGAATACCTTCCTATAAATCAGCTGTTTACAAACAATCCGTCAGTAGCCGGCGCGGTTACAAGCCTGAGTTGAAACAGGCAGATACAAAAGGTAAAGCAGGACTTGCAAAGACCTGAGCTAGAACGATTTGAGTTTTTTAGAAACTGTTTTGAATTAATCCAAGAATAATGTTATGGGCATTATAATCAAATTCCAAAAGCCATTAAAATAATTGGGATTTCCAATTGGAATTGGATTATATTATCAATCCAGGCATCATCCTTTTATGGTTTCCATATCAAAACCGTACGTTCTCCAATTGAAAACCGTACGTTCTCGATATGGAAACCGTACGGTTT
>NZ_NFJG01000175.1:0-5446 GCF_002159755.1 Bacteroides sp. An269 | reverse complement strand
ACCTCTTCCCATTCCGAACAGAGAAGTTAAGCTTCGTCACGCCGATGGTACTGCGTAACAGTGGGAGAGTAGGTAGCCGCCGTTTTGGGATCCTTCCCCGGTCTGATGGTCGGGGGAGGATCCCTTTCTCTTTTTGAGATTATGCATTTATTTTCTTATATTTGCCCAGACTTACTATTGAATTTTAATATGGATACAATTCTGCCTTTTGCATTACTTTGTTTTACTTCCTTTTTTACATTAACTAATCCATTAGGAACTATGCCAGTATTTTTGACAATGACTAATGGACTGGAGGATAAAGAACGTAAACACATAGTGAAACGTGCCACTATTATTTCTTTTGTAATTTTGATGGCATTTACTTTTTTTGGTCAGTTCTTGTTTAAGTTCTTTGGTATTTCAACGAATGGATTTCGTATAGCTGCCGGAATTATTATTTTGAAAATTGGGTATGACATGTTGCAGGCCCGTTATACTAATACGAAGTTGAAAGATGAAGAAATTAAGACGTATGCTGATGATATTTCCATTACTCCTTTGTCTATTCCGATGCTGTGTGGTCCTGGAGCTATAGCGAATGGTATTATTATGATGAGTGATGCAGATAGTTGGGAATTAAAAGTGACGTTAGTGGCTGTTATTGCTATTGTCTATGTATTGACTTACATTATACTTTGTTTGTCAACTCGTCTAGTCAAGGTTATCGGAGAAACTGGAAATAATGTGATGATGCGTTTGATGGGGCTTATATTGATGGTGATTGCCGTGGAATGTTTTGTGAGCGGTATGAAACCGATTTTGATAGATATCATTCAATCTTCTTTATAAGTGTTTTTTATGATGGATGCGATTGTTTGGAGTGAAGTGCTCTGGAGTATATTCCGGATTCTTTATCTGGCAGTGATTGTGACTACTATATTTGTAGTCATTCTAGAAAATCGTAATCCGGTGAAAACCATGGCGTGGATACTTGTGCTTTTCTTTTTGCCGCTGGTAGGATTGGTGTTTTATTTCTTTTTTGGAAGAAGTACACGTCGGGAAAGGTTGATAAGCAAGAAAGGCTATTCACGTTTGAACAAAAGGCCGATGGCAGAATATCAGGCGCAAGAGGCTTTTTATGACTTGAATAATAAAAATCCATTGATATCCTTTTTCCGGAAAATCAATAGTGCTTTGCCGTTTGATGGAAATCAAGTAGCGGTTTATACAGATGGATATGCGATGTTACAGGCATTGATGCATGAAATCGGTCAGGCAAAGCACCACATTCATCTCCAATTTTATATTTTTGAAGACGATTCGGTAGGACGTTTGTTGCGGGATTTGCTGATAGATAAAGCACGTGAAGGAGTGAAAATACGCTTGCTGTACGATGATGTGGGTTGTTGGAAAGTAAATCCTTTGTTTTATGATGAGATGATGTGTGAGGGAATTGAGGTACAGAGTTTTCTGAAAGTCCGTTTTCCCCGTTTTACCAGTAAGGTTAATTATCGGAATCACCGGAAGATAGCGATTATTGATGGGAAAGTAGGGTTTATCGGAGGTATGAATATCGCCGAACGTTATTTGCGTGGATTTTCGTGGGGGATTTGGCGTGATACGCATGTGTGTGTCAAAGGAAAGGCTGTATATGGTTTGCAGACGGCATTTTTGACTGATTGGTTTGTTGTGGACCGGATGTTACTTACTTCTTCTGAGTATTTTCCGAAAATGGAATGGCAAGGCAACGTGGTGGCGCAGATTGTAACTTCGGAACCGGTTGGAGATTGGCACGACATTATGCAAGGGCTTATCAAGGCTTTGTGTTCTTCCAAACGGTATTTTTATATTGAGACTCCTTATTTGCTTCCTACAGAAGAAGTGGTGGTGGCATTGCAGACCGCTTCCCTTTCAGGGGTGGATGTACGGGTGATGTTGCCTAAGCGTGCGGATACGTATCTGACTCATAAAGGGTCTTTGTCTTATTTGGATGAATTGATGCGCGCGGGTGTTAAGGTTTATTTGTATAGGAAGGGCTTTTTGCATTCCAAACTATGGGTGTCGGATGATGAGTTTTCATCGGTCGGATCTACCAATATGGATTTTCGGAGTTTTGAGCACAATTTTGAGGCGAATGTCTTTTTTTATGATGTTGAAATGGCTTTGCGTCTGAAAGGAGTGTTTCTTGCCGACCAAAAGCATTGTCAGCTTTTGTCGCGCAAGTTATGGAGCCAGCGTTCATGGAAGAATAAGATAACCGAATCGGTTGTACGTTTGCTGGCTCCCTTGCTTTAGTGAAAAAATGAGAAGTTTACGCTTCCATAGTGCCGGTGTTCGGTGAAGTGCGGATGGCTTTCAAAGTTCAGGTTCTTTCCATGTTCCAAAACGAAAAGCCCGTCGGGTTTGAGCAGATTGTATTCGAATATCTTGTCTGGGATGCTTTCTAATTCCGGTAAAGCGTAGGGAGGGTCAGCAAAGATAAAATCGAATTGTTCCTTGCATTTACTGATGTATTTGAATACGTCACCTCGTATGGTCTTGCATTTGTCGGTCTTTATATCGCTCATGATTTTGCAGATAAAGGCATAGTGTTGAGGGTCTTTTTCTACTGATACGACTTTGTCGCATCCTCTTGACAAAAGCTCAATACTGATGCTTCCAGTTCCTGCAAACAGGTCGAGTGCCGTTACGTTGTTTTCGAAATCGAAATGATTGTTTAAGACATTGAAAAGGTTTTCTTTGGCAAAATCGGTAGTAGGACGAGCCTTGAAAGTATGGGGCACATCGAACCTCCGGTGTTTGTAGATTCCACTGATTACTCGCATATAAATAAAGATTGAATATCAAACGGAATCGTTTCCAGCGAAGTGTCGGAAGACTGCTGGAGTTCCGCCTGAGGGTTGTTGATTATGAATATTTTCCGGATGAATTGTCGGAGGAAACTAATTTGTCCGTGCAGTTCCTCTTTCGTAAGCCCTGTGAGATGCAGTTCATCTTTTTCTGTATCATAGTCTAATTGTTTCCAGATATTCAGCAGGTAATACGAACGGTCTTCATTGGTGCTTATCGGATAGGTATTGGCAAGTTGTAATCTGCCGTTAGAGAAACAGAATACTTCCATATTGTCGGCATGTATATTGGCATATATTTGCTGTGTTTGTCTTTGACGACTTTCTTTGGTAAAGTATTCTATCTGAGGGCTTACTGTAGCAAAAAAACGTGCACGAGGAAAATGCTCGGACAAAAATACGTGGGTTAGTTTGTCAATAGAGAACAATACTACCACATTACTGTTGCCCAGGATGTTGCATAAAACGATTTCATTGTTCTGTTTGGGTACGTTTTGGTAGAAAAGCATTTCCATTTGTTCGTCTTCGAAGAGTTCGAGGGGAACGGTAGTATACCGTAAAGTATGTATCAGGATGTTGGTTTGATGGTATATAACGTTCAGCTCAGGAGTTTGAGACAGGAAACCTTTTACATTGGCTGCCATCGAACGTTGCACGTTTACTGCGGTATGCTGGAAATAGATATGGCTTGCATCTGCCGGATGATAGGTTGCAAAAGAAAATCCCTCCGGACTGAGTCGGATAGAGAGAGTTTGGAATTCCGGTTGAGTCTGGTTGGTATCTTTTTCTGGCATATTCTTTCTTCTTTTTGCGTTTTTTGGTTTATATTCGTGTATAAAAATATGACTTCTGTTTTTAAGAGTGGACAAAGTTACTAAAATTTATAGGATAAGTATGCTGAACATCAAATTATTGGATCAGATAAAGCAAAATTTCTTTAATAAGCCAACTTCCGGGCAAGAATTAACGATGAATTTGTTCGTTGATTTTCTTCTCTCCTCTCAACCGGATACCGTTTTCTTGTTGAAAGGATATGCCGGAACAGGAAAAACCAGTCTGGTAAGTGCATTGGTGAGAACTCTCAACGGGATGAAGCAGAAATGTATATTGCTGGCTCCTACGGGGCGGGCGGCCAAAGTATTCGCGCTTCACTCCGGACATCCGGCTTACACCATCCACCGGCGTATTTACCGCCAGCGTACCTTTTCGAACGAGATGGATAATTTTACGATGAATGTCAATCTGCACCAGCACACGTTGTTCATTGTGGACGAAGCCTCGATGATATCCAATCTGGGCTTGTCGGGGAACGTGTTCGGGAGCGGACGCTTGCTGGACGACCTGATACAATATGTATATGGCGGGCAAGGGTGTAAGTTGGTGTTGGTGGGTGACACCGCTCAGTTGCCTCCTGTAGGCGAGGAAGAGAGTCCGGCACTCTCGGCAGATGTGTTGAGAGGGTATGGGTTGGAGGTCGTAGAGCAGGAGCTGACGCAAGTAGTCCGGCAGGAGTCTGAGTCGGGCATCTTGTACAATGCCACTTGCCTGCGCCGGAAAATGGCGGAAGAGTTTTCCGGAGAGCTTCCCCACATACGGGTAGAGGGATTTCCTGATGTGCGTGTAGTGCCGGGGAGCGAACTGATAGAGACCCTCAACACCTGTTATGGGCGCGAGGGAATGGACGAAACCATCGTGATTTGCCGTTCGAACAAGCGGGCTAACCTTTATAACCAGGGAATACGGAATACGATTCTTTATCGTGAGGATGAATTGAATGCGGGCGATATCCTGATGGTGGCGAAGAACAATTATTTTTGGGGAGCCGATGTCAAGGAACTGGATTTTATCGCCAACGGGGATATAGCCGTGGTACGCCGGGTGCGCCGGGTGCACGAGATGTATGGATTCCGTTTTGCCGATGTGCTTCTTGCGTTTCCTGATTACAACGATATTGAGCTGGAGGTGAAAATCCTGCTTGATACGCTCCATACCGATGCGCCGGCATTGCCCAAAGAGCATGCCGACCGTTTGTTTCATGCCGTGCTCGAAGATTACCAGGATATTACCACGAAAGCGGGGCGGATGAAGAAGATAAAGGCAGACCCGTGGTATAACGCTTTGCAGGTGAAGTATGCATACGCCGTAACGTGCCACAAAGCGCAGGGCGGACAATGGCAAAACGTGTTCATCGATCAGGGGTATCTGACCGAGGATATGGTTTCGCCCGATTATTACCGCTGGCTTTATACGGCAATTACGCGTGCTAAAGGAACTTTGTATTTGGTGAACTGGCCCGAGAGCCAAAAGGAATAAAAAAGAAGTGCGCCTGATAGGACTCGAACCTACACGTCTCACGACACCAGATCCTAAGTCTGGCGCGGCTACCAATTACGCCACAGGCGCATGTCCATGTTAAAATGGAATTGCGGGTGCAAAGATAAGGCTTATTTTCGAAATCGCCAAATCTTTGTGTGAAATTTCACTACAGAGGTGCATAGAAACCATTTCGGCAGAGTCAACCAGCGAGTGCAACATTACGAAATATTTTTGAAAAAGACCTCAGCCGGAGTCAAGAAATTGAGTTTTTCTCTCGGTCTGGCATTAATTTTCTTCCT
>NZ_NFJG01000174.1:0-5535 GCF_002159755.1 Bacteroides sp. An269 | reverse complement strand
TGACGAAGAACAGGAGCGAAAAGGACCAAAAAATCGCCCAAAGCACACACGAAAACGGATACATCAAGCCAAGAAAAACTTTTTGGAGAAATTCAAAACAGCTTCTAAAGCCTGTTTCAAATTCAAAATAGCTTCTTAACTGAAAGGATTTTCCACAAGAAGGAGACAAAGGCCGCCCCTGCTATCAGACAGGGCAGATTTTGTCTCCTTGTCTTAATTACTTTGCATTTTCTTCTCCAGCCACCAATACAATCTCCCCAAACAAAGAAGTGCCACCAGCGTAGGCAGGAAAAATAGGACAGCATTGACTGAAGGCAATGCAAACGACAACGAATGCCACCAACGAACTATGGATGCGCCATACAACTTAACAACATAATAGGTCACACCACAGAATGTGCACAAACAAAATACAGCCAATGCCCACCAAAGACGGTGTTCCTCCCGACGTTCACGTGCAAAGGCCTCCTCGCGCACCTGCTGCATCATACGATATGTAAAATTACTTGGCAAGCGGTATGACGATTGTTTGCCCAGTGCTTTTTTCAGTCCTTTATCTGTTGTCATAGCTTATTTCTCCTTTGTTCATTAATAGATAGAGTTTCTTGCGTATACGGTGCAGTTTCACCTTGATATTGCTAACGCTTTGGTTCAAGATATGCGCTATCTCATCGATATTCTTCTCTTCTTCGTAAAAAAAAGTGATGATGGCACGTTCTTCGGGAGCAAGCTGTTGCAAGGCTTCCTGAAGACGGGCAACACGGTCTTCCGAATCGTCATCCAGTGCTTCGTCCACCTCTGTTTCGGAAACCCGCTCCCATTGCTTATCATCTATCGCCAGCACTTCTTCACGCCTCTTACGCAATGCCGAAAGCGCGGTATTGTAGGCAATGCGGTATATCCACGTAGAAAAACTGCTGCCTCCTGTAAACGAGCCAAGGTGGCGGAAGGCTTTCATGAAAGTGTCTTGCGTCAGCTCTTCGGCGTCTTCCGGAGATGATACCATCCGGACAATCAACGTAAAAATCTGTTGTCCGTATGTATCTAGGAAATAAGCGAAAGCTTCGGTTTTCCCCGCCAACACCTGTGCGATGATATGTGACTCGTTCGTATTCATTTCATACTTTTAGACGCAAACAGAAGGAAGAGGTTACAACTATCGGTGAAAAAAATTCTCGCATATGATAGTCCAATAGTTCTATATACACCATTTCCCTCCAACGCGATATTCTTCCTTTATAGCTTTATATATCTGCAACTGGCTACATATATATAAAGCAATGACCATGCAAGTATCTTTAAAGGCAAAGACAAGTATATGCTTGTTTCTACTGGAAGTTTGCGGACATTCTTTTTCATAAATATCTTTATCATTTGGTGTAACCTTCCGCATCCACTTGCGTCTAAAGAAACAAAGAAACAAAATAAAACTGATAATAATATGGATGAATTAATGATTGTTGCCAATGTGGCTATTATTTTTGGAGTGATGTACAAGTTGTTCGAACTTTATGCCAAACGGAAAGAACGAATCATGCTGATTGAAAAACTACCTCCCGAATTGCTGGACAAAGAAAAAGTGAAATGTCCGAACTCTTCTTCTCCTTCGGGTTTCTTCTCTGCCCTGCGCATGGGCTGCTTGTTCTTGGGCATCGGACTGGGTCTAATTGCCGGCTATTGCATCGTCTACAACACACAATCGGCATATTTCTCAAACTACGACCATCATGTAAACGAAACCGTTTCCCTTATCTATGGAGCCAGCGTCCTGATAGGCGGAGGCATCGGACTGATAGTCGCTTTCCTTGTAGAACTGAAGCTGAACAAAAAGAACGAAGAATAATTAAGAATGAAGAATTAAGAATGAAGAAACAACGTTCGGCGTTAGCCAATCCCATGCAGGCGAAGCGATTCTTCATTCTTAATTCTTCATTCTTAATTCTCAAAGAGTTTCCCGTTGATGTACAGGTTCTTCATCGTGATATCGCTCACGTTATCGATGCGGTTCCCGTTCTCCTTTACATTATTAAAGTGACAATCCTCCAGCGATACGTTGGATACATGCTTGTCATCGTCCAGCCCGATAGCCACGATGCCGTAACGACTCTTTTCGCAGGTCACGTTCTTCAGGTGAACATTGCGCACCGTCGGGTCAAATCCCCGGTTGCATTGCTCGCGCTCCTCGTATTTCAGGTTGATGCGCAACACCGCCTCGTTGCATTGCCCTACCTTGATATTCCGCACAAATACATTCTCTATCACACCACCCCGGCAGGTGCTGGTCTTGATACGGATGACACGATCCAGCTGCGGACTGTCCATCACACAATCTTCTACATACAGGTTGCGGTATCCGCCCGATATCTCGCTTCCGATAACCACGCCTCCATGCCCGTTCTTCATCTCGCAATTCCGCACAACGATGTTCTCACTCGGGATGTTCCATTTCCGCCCGTCTTCGTTCCGTCCCGATTTAATCGCAATGCAATCGTCTCCCGTATCGAAACGGCAATTCTCTATCAGCACGTTCTTGCACGATTCGGGGTCGCATCCGTCCCCGTTCGGACCGCGGTTGAATATCTTCACGCCCCGTACAATCAGGCTCTCGCAAAACAAAGGATGGATGACCCAAAAGGGCGAGTTCAGCAAAGTCACATCTTCTATCAGCACGGTATTGCACGAATAAAAATTAACCAGTTGAGGTCGCAGTCCATCTTCAGGAGTCATTACACGTTCGTAAATCGGACGTTTCAGTTCGGCATATCCCATCAGACGCTCGCGGCTTCCTAACTTTTGGCTGCGCATCCCTTCCTTCCAGCCGTAACGGGATGCACCACACATATACCACCAATGTTCGTTCGAGCCCTGTCCGTCAATGATTCCCTTACCGGTCAGCGCGATATTCGTTTCGCCATACGCATAAATCAACGGATGAGCATTATAGCAATCCAATCCTTCCCAACGGGTAATAACTGCAGGGAAATAAAGTTCTTGAACGGTAGAAAACTTCAGTATAGCCCCTTCCTCCACATGCAGGTTTACATTGCTTTTCAAGGTTATCGGACCGGTATAAAACGTTCCTTTAGGAACTAATACTGTGCCTCCTCCTTCCTGGCTGCAAGTTATAATCGCCTGATTGATAGCTTCGTGGCAAGGTTCTTCGGGTGTATCGGGCCTTGCACCGAAATCTACGATATTGTACACCCTGTCGGGAAAATGAGTGAGTTTGATTTGTTGTTCGATTTTTACCGATTGGGCAAAAGCCTTATCAAAGTCAACAGGTTCGGAAGCCTGCAAGGAGAAACCCGCAAAAGCCAGCAGGGAAATCAATAATGTTTTCATAAATAATTCATTATTTGGTTAAGATCAGGAGTTAAAAGGGAGTTGCTTCAAGGAGTTAGAAGCCAATACTTTTACTTATGCAAGCCATAACCGGATATTAGCTTTTAACTCCAAGCCCGTTTCAGCGGGCGATAACTCCTTCTCACTTCTTTAACTTCTAATTTTAACTTCTAATTATATCGCTTAATTCTTCTTTTCTTTCAACAAATCACGTATCTCGGTCAACAACTGGATATCTACCGGAGGAGCAGGCGGAGTCTTTGTCTCGGCTTCTTTCTTCCGAGTCAATGCATTGATGCCTTTCACTAAAAAGAATACCGCCAAAGCGATAATCAGAAAATCGAAAGTCACCTGGATAAAGTTTCCATAATTAAGCGCCACTTCGGGAGTGACCACTTCTCCGTCTTTCACTACCGCTTGCTTGATAACCCACTTCAGGTCAGAAAAATTCACACCTCCCACCAGCAGACCTATCGCCGGCATTATTACATCGCCTACCAGCGATGACACGATCTTGCCGAAAGCACCGCCAATAATGACACCTACCGCCATGTCGATGACATTTCCCCGCATGGCAAATTTCTTAAACTCGTCGAATGTCTTTTTCATCTTGCTCCGTTTTTGAATCCGTTTACGTGCACAAAGATAATAAAATCAAACACAGGAAACAGAAATCAGGCAAGAAACTTTGAAATGAAAGAGAATACTCGTAGCTTTGCACCGCTATTTTCCTATGATTATGAACCGGAACAGAAGACTATACACATTAGGACACATACTATTGATGTGCCTTGCATTAATCCTACCGCAAAACCTGTTGGGAATAGAAACGGAAACAACATTCCGTATTACCGTCCTGAAGTCGAACGGACAACCCCAGCCGGGCATAATTCTGAAGATTTCCGGACGAAGCCAGGAGTATACCGGGGATGCACAGGGAATCATTACCTTCCGGTATGCCACCGAAGATAGTTATACCCGTACGGCAAACTTATATTTTCCAACCGACCGCAATAAATCGGTCGCCTCGTTCGCCCTTGAAGCTGAAAACGCTACCCGGACATTCTATCTGGACAGCCCACAAGATATTGTAGCATTCAAGCAAAGCCAGCAGACCTTCCCCGTCGAAGGCATTGTAAGTTCTGATACCGGTGAACCGATAACGGGAGCTATCATCAGCATCCTGGGAACAGGACGGCGAACTACGACCGACGAAATCGGATTATTCCATATCGATGCCGACTTCAACCATCCGGTGACCGTGCGTGCCGACGGGATGGACAACCTCTCTATTCCCATCCAACAGTTCCTGCAATACCCGAACGAACCACTCCCCATCACAATGTATGCCAAAAGTTCGGTACGTATCTATGCCTCTGCCGAACAGATGCCCGAATTTCCAGGAGGAATGAAAGCCTTTACAAGATATGTAAAAAGGAATTTGAAATACCCCGAACGTGCCAAACGGGACAGTCTGGAAGGAGTAGTGGCAATACAATTCGTCGTAGAAAGAAACGGGCAGATCACCTCACCCACCATTGTACGTAGCCTGGAGCCTACAATGGACACGGCGGCACTAGCCCTTATCCAACAAATGCCTCGTTGGATTCCGGCAAAAGACCACGGAATCACAGTACGCTGCAAATACTCGGTACCCATACAATTCAAGATAGAACGTCCGAAACCTATACAGCACCGACCAATACCAGCACAAGCCGACAGCATCTTGCACCGCGACACGCTGACTGTTGACTCGCTCCGCACCGATTCGCTTGCCATAGACTCCTTGCACATGCTCCGGAAAGTATTGGCGGATTCGTTGCGTACAGATTCAATCCGGCTACAAAAAAACTCGTTATCTTTACCAGCCGACTCACTGAACATCGGGGTCGACTCGTTACTTCTGAAGAAAGACAGCCTGCTGCTACCTACCGACTCCATCGCACCGAAAGACTCGCTGGAACAAATTTCTACCGGTCAGCAAGCAACGGAACAAAAGCCTAAAAAACGCAACATCTTTGTCCGCTTCTTCCGTTGGCTGTTCGGAATCAAGGATAAATAAGAGCACATAACTGCTTTGCTTGTAAGAAGCTGTTTTGAATTTATCGTGCGATGATTTGGGATGAGTTTTTGAGGCATTTCCGCTTCTGTGATGAGGAAGATAGCGGGCTATCTGACGAAGAACAGGAGCGG
>NZ_NFJG01000173.1:0-5581 GCF_002159755.1 Bacteroides sp. An269 | reverse complement strand
CTGACGAAGAACAGGAGCGAAAAAGACCAAAAAATCGCCCAAAGCACACACGAAAACGTATACATCAAGACAAGAAAAACTTTTTGGAGAAATTCAAAACAGCTTCTTATACCATGGGTATTTTGCGGAATTCAAAAAAATAAAAATAATCTGTGTTGAGAAAAAGCGAAACAGTAGTATGTTAGATGTAACTAAAGTTCCTTCTCCGTGTTATGTAATGGAAGAAGATTTGCTCAGGAAAAACCTGGGGGTGATAAAGTCGGTAGCCGACCGGGCTGGGGTAGAAATTATCCTTGCGTTTAAAGCATTTGCGATGTGGAAATCGTTCCCGATATTCCGCGAGTACATCAGCCATACGACGGCAAGTTCGGTGTACGAGGCACGTCTGGCTTTCGAAGAGTTCGGAAGTCGGGCGCACACCTATTCGCCGGCTTACACCGAAGCTAATTTCCCAGAGTTTCTGAAATATAGCAGCCATATCACATTCAATTCACTTTCGCAGTTCGAACGTTTCTATCCGATGGTTAAGGCTTATCCTGAACCGGTTTCTTGTGGTATACGTGTCAATCCGGAGTATTCGGAGGTGGAAGTGGAACTATATAACCCTTGTGCGCCGGGCACACGTTTCGGAGTGACGGCAGACTTGCTTCCCGAACGTTTGCCCGAAGGCATTGAGGGTTTTCATTGCCATTGCCATTGCGAGTCCAGTTCGTACGAGCTGGAACGTACCCTGAAGCATATCGAAGAAAAGTTTTCGCGCTGGTTCCCGCAGCTGAAATGGCTGAATTTGGGAGGTGGGCATCTGATGACCCGTAAGGACTATGATGTAGAGCATCTGATTGGATTGCTGAAGGGGTTGAAGGCACGTTATCCGCATTTGCAGATTATTCTGGAGCCTGGCTCTGCCTTTGCCTGGCAGACGGGACCGCTGGTGGCTTCGGTGGTGGATGTGGTAGAGAGCCGGGGAATCCGTACGGCGATTCTCGATGTAAGCTTTACGTGCCACATGCCCGATTGTCTGGAGATGCCTTACCAGCCGGCGGTGCGTGGGGCAGAGTCGCTTCCCGCCGATGCGGTCAAGACGGCAGGTCCCGAAGCCCACGTGTATCGTCTGGGTGGGAACAGTTGCCTGAGTGGCGACTATATGGGAAGCTGGAAGTTCGACCATGAAGTGCAGGTGGGCGAACGGATTGTGTTCGAGGACATGATTCATTACACGATGGTGAAGACGAATATGTTCAACGGTATTCACCATCCGTCTATTGCCCTGTATCATAGCAATGGTGAACTGGAAGTATATCGTACCTTCGGTTATGAAGATTACCGTGACCGGATGTGTTGAGAAACTGTTTTGAATTTGTCGTATATAAAAGCCTCCTCAAACGAACATAAGTGAACCGTCTGACTCACTTATGTTAAACGCCTAAGTTACTTATGTTAAACGGGCAAGTTACTTATGTTCGTTTGCTGAGCCTCTTTTGCCCGTTTTTCCGGATAGTATCATAGCCAGACGCAGGAGGTTGCGTAAGCTCGCGGATATAGGTGCGTCGGCAAACGCATATAGGTCCATCCGCTGTAAGATTATTAATCTTCAGGCTGCAAGATTATTAATCTTACAAGCGGAAGATTATTAATCTTACACCAGACGAAGTTTTCTGCATCGGGAGAAGAAGATAACGACAACCTTTTGAGAAACTGTTTTGAATTTCTTCAAAAAGTTTTTCTCCGTCTTGCTGTATTCGTTTTCGTGTGTGCTTTGGGCGAAGTATAAGATGCCGTTTAAAGTATAACAAAAAAGAGGTTCCGTAACGTGCGGAACCTCTTTTTTGTTAGAGTGTGCAATCTGCTTTTACCTTTTTATCCTATGAAAACTACTATTTATATTGTTAATTTTGTGCCAAGTCTACGGCATAGTTGGCGCGCTTGCCCGACGGATAGACACCGGTCATGAACAATACCTGGTCGGGCGACTGGGAAGCCGCTTTCATCACGTCTTCCAAATCCTGTACGGTACGAAGTTGTTTGCCGTTGGCTTTCAGAATGATGAATCCTTTGCGGATACCGCTGTCTGCCATACGTCCGTCGCTTACACCTGTTACCTGTACACCATATCCTAAGTTGAGCTGGCGTTTCAGTTCGGCAGGCACTTCGCGGAAGGCTGCTCCCAGCAGTTCCATGTCGGCTTTCTTCACTACTTTCGTATTACCTTGAGCGTTCTTCAGAGTGATGGTGAATTCCTGGTCTTTCTTGTCGCGGAATACTTTCACTTTCACCTTGTCTCCCGGACGTTTCTTGGCAAGGATGCCTTGCAGAGAAGCCATGGTTTCTACCTTCTCACCATCTATGGCAATGATGACATCGTTTACTTTCAAGATGCCGGCAGCCGAGCCTTCTTCTTGTACTTCTACAACTTGTACACCATATCCGATGCCCAGTTCTTTCTGCTCCTTACGGATTTCTTCCGGAAATTCTTCTTTACCCATATCGCGTCCTCCGATGCCCAACAAAGCACGCTGTACGGTTCCGTATTGCTTCAGGTCGGTCACCACCTTGGTCATGATGCTGGTAGGTATGGCGAAGCCGTAGCCCGAATAAGCTCCGGTGGGAGAAACCAGCATGGCGTTGATACCCACTAACTCGCCTTTTGCATTCACCAGTGCACCACCACTGTTTCCTTGGTTGATAGCGGCATCGGTCTGAATGAATGATTCTACCTGATTGGCACCTAACCCACGTGCCTTGGCACTTACGACACCCGCCGTTACGGTAGAGCCCAAATTGAAGGGATTACCTACGGCAAGTACCCATTCGCCTACCTTCAAGGCATCCGAGTCGCCTACCGGAATGGCAGGAAAATCATCGCCTTCTATCTTCACCAAAGCCAGGTCGGTAGTAGCATCGGTACCGATAACCCGTCCTTTCATTTCCCGTCCGTCGTGCAGCTTGACCGAAATCTCGTCGGCATCATCAATCACGTGATTGTTCGTCACAATGTATCCGTCCTTCGAGATGATAACGCCCGAACCGAATCCGCGCTGTTCGGGAGTCTGGACCTGCTGCTGGCGTCCGCGGCCGTCACCGAAAAAGAAATCGAAAATATCCGGTTGGGTCTGTATTACCTTCGTCTTACTCCGCTGGATAGCCATGATGTGTACTACAGAGTTCAGTGAACTTTCGGCTGCTTGTGTCAGGTCGACGGGCTGCATTTTCGATGTATCGAATGCAGCATATTTGGCTGGAGTAGCCGTTTGGAACTCTTCGTAGAAAGAAGCGTTCTTTGTATCTTTAGACTGGAGGATGGCATACGAAGTCACTCCTGCCACTCCTGCGCTTACAGCAATCAGTGCGACTGCTCCTAATGCGAACTTAGTTGTCTTTTTCATATCTATAACTGGTTTAAATCGTTAATTTCGTTATTGCTTTAACATTTCATCTGCTAAAGTAGAACAAATATTATGCGGTTGTACTCCTTGTGTGTTCTTTTTTCTCTCTTTTAACAAAGCAAGACAGCTCCTTAACCGCGCTTAACGGGGATAACTGACAAATTTGCATTCATTATCAGTCACTTTTGCAGTCGCAAAAGATATTTCTCGTAAAAATGGCAGGAGGAATGCATTTATTGCGTACCTTTGCAGTCAGAAAGCAGTCGGACGGTCTGTCGCTGGTGTTTCGGCACAAGAGGAAAGTCCGGGCAACGCAGAGCATCCTACTTCCTAACAGAAAGCTATCCGCGAGGGTAGAGTAATGCAGAAGAAAATAACCGCCGCTCCTACCCGGAGAGGTAAGGGTGAGAAGGTAGGGTAAGAGCCTACCAGCCGCGTGGTGACACGCGGGCTGTGCATCTTAGGAGTTGTAAGGTCGTGTAAACCGGCATTAACGAGGGTTGCTCGCCCCACGTCGGAGGGTAGACCGCTAGAGCCTTTTGGTGACAAAGGGCGTAGATAAATGACAGACACCTTATATTATATAAGGAACAGAACCCGGCTTACAGGCCGGCTGCTTTTTTTTAATTATGAATGAAGAATTAAAAATGAAGAATTTAACTTCGTCCGCATGGCATTGGCTTACGCCGAACGCTGTTTCTTCATTCTTTATTCTTCATTCTTCATTTAATAACTATGAGACTGCAATATTGGCTTCAATTCTTGACAGACGGCATCTGGAGAATCACCGAAGATGAGGTAACTCCAGTGAGGAAGCGCCTGTATTCGTGTGTGAAAATCATTTACCTTTCGATAGAGCAGTTCTTGAACGACCGCATTCCGGTGCGTGCTTCGGCACTGACGTATAGCACATTGCTGTCTATCATCCCCATCCTTGCCTTGCTGTTCGCCATTGCCCGCGGCTTCGGTTTCGATGCATTGATGGAGCAGCAAATCAAAAGCGGTGTGATGAGCCAGCAGAGCGAGCTGGTGTTTTCGTGGGTCAATTCTTACCTGCAACACGCGCAGAGCGGCATCTTTATCGGCGTGGGCCTGATTATGTTGCTGTTTACCATCCTGATGCTGATAGACAATATCGAGCGCAGTTTCAACGCCATCTGGCAGGTAAAGCGTCCCCGCACGGTGTTCCGCCAGATAACCGATTATTTTTCGATGCTGCTACTACTTCCGTTGCTCATTGTTATCTCCAGCGGTCTGACCATCGTGATGACCACGTACGTGAAGGATTTGGAAACCTTCCTTCTGCTGGGACCGATGCTGAAGTTTCTGGTGCGTCTCGTCCCGTATGCCTTAACGTGGGGGATGTTCATCGCGCTATACGTGTTCATGCCCAACACGAAAGTGAAGCTAAGCCATGCCTGGTTTCCGGGGATACTGGCAGGTAGCGCCTTTCAGGCTTTCCAATATTTCTACGTCAACAGCCAGATATGGATTTCGAACTACAATGCCATCTACGGAAGCTTTGCCGCCATCCCGATGTTCCTGTTATGGACACAGGTGTCGTGGACCATCTGCCTGTTCGGTGCCGAGATGAGCTACGTCAGCCAGAACCTTTCTTCGTTCAGCTTCGGGAAAGAAACGGCGCATATCAGCCGGCGCTACCACGATTTCTTCTGTGCCATCGTGCTCTCCGCTATCTGCAAGCGGTTCGAGCACGAGCAGCAGCCCTATACGGCAGAAGAGCTGAGCAAAGAGCATAAGATTCCCATCCGGCTGACAAAGAATATCCTCTACGAGCTGACCGATGTCCGTCTGGTTTACGAAACTTCTGATGACGATAAAGAAGGAAACATCCGTTACTTGCCTGGAATGGACATCAACCGCCTGACCGTAGGTGTGCTGATAGAGCGGCTGGACAGTGCCGGTGCCGAGAACTTCAAGATAGACAAGGAGGACTATTCGGCTTCGTGGCATGCCCTGATTGAGGCAAAGCAGGCGTACCTGTACCAAAGCGGGCGTATTCTGGTGAAGGATTTGTGATTTTTATCAATAAAATGCCCTGGCAAACTTTTGCTTGTCAGGGCATTTATTGATGTATGCTCGGCATGAGTATTAGCTAACGGGTGCAAGTCCCTAATGAGCCCTAATAGCGGGAATCATACAGCCCAAAGCAAGGGTGTCCATCGCGAGTTGGAATC
>NZ_NFJG01000172.1:0-5664 GCF_002159755.1 Bacteroides sp. An269 | reverse complement strand
ATGGCAGAATCCCGCCGGTGTCATACGCCCGGCAACAGGGGGCTGGATGATGTGCTGCAATGGCGCATCATTGAGTTCATAAAAAACGAGCAGTGGTCTCCCCGGCAGAGGTACTTTCCAGCTATTTCTTGCAACATTCTTCTACAAAATCTGACAAGAATTAAAGAAAACCTTATATCTTTGCGCCCAAAAACCGTTTTTTAGACTTAATTACCTATCAAGATGTTGGAAAGAGACTATATCATGCGACTGATACGCCAGTTTTTCGAAGCACTCGAAAAGCTGAAAGAAAAACGAGACACAAATGACGGAACAAGCATTCAAGTGGAAACAAACAATATGTACACCTCCTATTTCCACCAGCCCGAAGCTTTCTTCTATGAAGCCGGTTCCGATATCATCATCGGGTATATGCAAGCACGGTTTTCAGAAAAAGAATATATGCAACGAATCGAACTGTTGGCTGAACTGCTCTACTTTGATTCAACTATCAAAACGTCAAAAGAACAACAAAGAATGCTGTGGGAAAAAGTGCTTGACCTGCTTACCTTTTTAGATACACATAGCGACACTTTTTCATTCGACAGAAGACGAAAGATGGAGGATATAAAGGCTTTACTTAACCCATGAAAGTCTAAAAATATTCTTTTTCAGCAAAAAAATATGTTTTTTCCTCTTAAAATACCAATCTCCTAAAAAAGTTTTTCTATATTTGCTTACAATATGATAAAACAAGACTGATTAATTCTTATGGAAAAGATTGATAATCTCGACAAACAGATTCTGGAAATCATTTCACAGAACGCACGCATCCCGTTTAAAGATGTAGCAGCAGAATGTGGCGTATCACGCGCCGCTATCCACCAACGTGTACAACGACTTATTGACCTCGGCGTAATCATCGGTTCGGGTTACCACGTAAATCCTAAAAGCTTGGGCTACAGCACCTGCACTTACGTAGGTATCAAGCTGGAAAAAGGCTCGATGTATAAAAGTGTTGTCGCTGAACTGGAGAAGATTCCCGAAATTGTAGAATGCCACTTCACCACGGGGCCTTATACGATGCTGACCAAACTTTATTCTACCGACAACGAGCACCTCATGGAATTATTGAATTCGAAAATTCAGGAAATCCCCGGAGTTACAGCTACGGAAACACTGATTTCGCTGGAGCAAAGCATCAAAAAAGAAATCCCCATCCGTAAAGGCTCGAAATGATGGACTGGCTTATAACCAATCATATCGGAGGAATCGCCATCGGCATCTGTACGTTTCTGATTATTGGGATGTTTCATCCTATAGTCATCAAAGCCGAATACTACTTCGGCACAAGGTGCTGGTGGTGGTTCCTTGTGTTGGGAATTGCAGGAATCATTGGCTCTGTACTGGTAAACGACCTCTTGATAGCAAGCCTGTTGGGAGTATTTGCTTTTTCCTCATTCTGGAGCATTAAAGAGATATTCGAACAGCGCGAGCGTGTATTAAAAGGCTGGTTTCCAATGAATCCTAAACGGGAACAAGAATACAGATAAGTATTTGCCATTTAGAACTTACAATTTACAAATATGAATGTCTGCAATTAGCCTCAATAATTATATGCCAGATTAAAGATACTTACTTTGCCAATGCAGATATATTATTGATGGAATGCAGACATCGTAAATTGTAAACTGCGACTTATAATCAGCCGTTATCTATCGCTTCATATTTTTGTAAAGGCAATTCGCCTTTCAAAACTCCCAAGGCATTCATCGCCAAAGCTCCCATTTCATCCTCACCAGGAATTACTACGATACGCGCCAACCCTTCTATCCATTCGCGCAACAAAGAAACCACATACGCATTATGGGCTATTCCTCCTGTCAAAATAATGGCATCGGTATGTCCATGAAGTGCCACATGCATTGCCCCGATCTGTTTGGCAACGGTATAAACCATCGCTTCGAGTACCTGCTTATGACGGACATTACCGGCATGCACCCAACGCACAATAGTCTGTACATCGGTTGTACCTAAATAGGCGAGCAGCCCTCCCCTGCCATTCAGCATCTTATGGATTTCTTTCTGCGTGTACTTGCCACTGAAACACAAATCGACCAACTGACGCGCGGGAATAGTTCCGGCACGCTCGGGACTGAACGGACCTTCACCATCCAAAGCATTGTTAACATCGACTACCTTGCCGTGACGATGCGCACTGACCGAAATGCCCCCTCCCAAATGAGCTACCACCAAATCGAGTTCCTCATAATGCTTCTGAATAGAAGCTGCATACCGGCGAGATACGGCACGACTGTTTAAAGCATGAAAAACAGACTGGCGGGGAATTTCAGGAATACCCGAAAAACGTGCCACATCGCGCAACTCGTCGGTCACTACCGGATCGGCAATGAACGAAGGGCAACCTATCTGACTGGCAAATTCGTCTGCCATCGGTGCAGCAAGATTGGAAGCATGTTCTACCGAAGCATGCCACAAATCGTACTTGATTTGCTCATTAATTTGATACACCCCTCCCGGCGTAGGACGCAATAAGCCTCCCCGCCCAATAATGGCATCAAACGCCATCGGTATACCTGCCCGTTGCAGAGCATCAAGCACATGCATGCGCCGGTACTCATATTGCTCGTTGATATGATGAAACCTTGCCAATTCTTTAGCAGAATGAAAGACACTTTCGCGCCAGACCTGTTCCAAATCCTCGTAAACCGCCAGCTTGGTAGAAGTAGAACCAGGGTTGATAACCAGTATTTTCATAACGTATCTTGATTTAAGTTTCCTGCCAGACATGCCAACACCAAGCTATAAAACTTGGAGTTGCCCGAATCGCTGCGCGAAGGCACTACTACCGGAGCTATGGTGCCGGTAAGCATCCCTGCCATATTGGCATCGCCGAACAAGGAAAGGGTTTTATAAAAAGTATTGCCTGCCTCAATATTGGGAAATATCAGCACATCGGCATTACCTACTACGGGCGAAGACAATCCCTTGATTTCGCCGCTATGCCTGTCACAAGCCGTCTTGGCATCCATCGGACCGTCAATGAACACTTTTCCGAAACGACCTTGCAGAGCCTCTTCCTTCAAGTGAACATAACTCAGCGTATGAGGAAACTTCTCATTCACCTTCTCCGAACAATGAATCAAAGCGATACGCGGCTGCTCATTACCCAGTTCACGACACAATGCCACGTCACATGATACCATTGCACGAAACTGTTCGAGCGTGGGACGAGGGATAACCGCCGCATCCGAGAACAACAGCAACTTGTGATACAAAGGCACTTGTGCCACCGCCACATGGCTCAGCACACCGCCCGGAGGAAGCAGTCCCACCTCTTTCTTCAGCACAGCCCGCAACAGATTATCAGTATTTATCAAACCTTTCATCAAGATATCAGCCTCGCCTGTACGTACCAATTCCACTGCCAAAGCCGCAGCTTCATCAGGCGTGGAAGCTTCGTATATCCTGACAAAATCGGGAGATGCCCCACGCAGCTGGTAAGCCATATCCTTATGGGCCGAATCGATTACCAACAGAAACTCGGCGATTTCTTCGCGCAAGCTACGAATAATGACGTATTCCGTATGAGGGTCATTCGGACAAACCACCGCCACTCGCCGCCGGATGCACGACGAACGCAGACGGTTTACCACTTGTGAGAGGGTTCGAAGCAATTCCATACCATCAGATTTTTGGCAAAGATGAGAAATAAATCTGAATTTATCCCTATCTTTGCCTTGATTCCACAAAAGATTTAACTTATGAAAACGTTTCAAACATTTGACATCGAATCCACATACCGTGCACTTCACAGCCGGTTCCCCAATCATAATAGTGCCCCCGTTATTGGCATCACCGGAAACTTCAGCGAAGGAAATCTAAGCCTTGCACCAGGATATTATGCTTCCATTCTGAAAGCCGGAGGTGTTCCGCTTATTATACCACCATTCGAAAACGATAACATTTTGATAAACCTCCTTGACAATATAGACGGACTCTTATTAAGTGGAGGAGGAGATATCAATCCTTTATTCCTGAAAGAAGAACCAGTAAAAGAATTACACAATATAAATCCTTATCGTGACCAGCAGGAATTACTGATAGCCCGTCTGGCAGCCAATCGCCAAATACCCATGCTAGGTATTTGCAGGGGCATACAGATAATGAACACCGCATTGGGAGGAAGCCTATACCAAGATATTTATTCACAGACCGGAAGCGAACTCATCAAACACAACCAGGACCTGGACCGTGCATATGCCTCACATACCGTCCGGATAGCAACTGACAGCCAGCTTGCTAAAATTATGGGGCAGAACACTTTGCCTGTCAATTCATTCCATCATCAGGCAGTAAAAGAACCAGCTCCTGGCTTCCGCATATCTGCAACGTCCGCCGATGGCATTATCGAAGCCATTGAAAGTACTGAAGGCAAATCAATGCTCGGCGTGCAATGGCACCCCGAATGTTTCATCCTGAATGGCGACGAATGCATGATGCCCCTCTTCAACTGGCTCTTACAAGAAGCAGACTCTTTCCGGCAAGCCAAAGCACTGCATCAACGAATATTGACACTAGACTCTCATTGCGACACTCCAATGTTCTTCGAACAAGGCATCAACTTTGCCACACGAGACCCGAAGATAAAGGTTGACTTACACAAAATGACGGAAGGACGGCAAGATGCCACCATCATGGTAGCCTATCTCCCGCAGAAAGAACGTACCGATGAAGCCTTACTGGCAGCTACCGCTAAAGCCGACCAGTTATTGAACGAGATAGAACACATGGTAGCCATGAATTGTACCGCCATCGACATTGCCTATACCCCCAAAGACCTGTACCGGCTGAAACAAGCCGGCAAGAAAGCCATTATGCTGGGTATCGAAAACGGATATGCTATCGGAAAAGACCTAAGCAACATTGAACGTTTCCGCAAACGAGGAGTAGTATACATGACCTTGTGTCACAATGGGAACAACGACATCTGCGGTTCAGCACGATACAACGAAGGAAACCTGGGCGTAAGCGATTTCGGCGAACAGGTCATCCACGAAATGAACCGTGTAGGTATGTTGGTCGACTTATCGCACGCAGGCGAACAGAGTTTCTACGATGCACTGGATATCAGCTGCCAACCCGTAGTCTGCTCACACTCTTCCAGCCGGGCTCTATGTGACCATCCACGTAATCTGACCGATGAGCAACTGAAAGCCATTGCCCGCAAAGACGGCGTGGTACAACTCTGCCTATATGGTGGTTTTCTCCGTACAGACCGTCCGGCTACCCTTGATGATGCAATCGAACATTTACATCACATCGTCAACCTCATAGGAGTAGACCATGTAGGCATCGGTACCGATTTTGATGGAGATGGGGGTATCATCGGTTGCAACGACTCGTCTGAGTTGATAAACTTTACCCGCAAATTGTTATATGAACGATACAGCGAAGAAGACATCCAACTGATTTGGGGAGGCAATTTCCTGCGGGTAATGCAACAAGTACAAAAAATTTAGTGTCTTATACTGATATGATTTACATCGTTCTGTTTTAAGAAGCTGTTTTGAATTTCTCCAAAAAGTTTTTCTTGGCTTGATGTATCCGTTTTCGTGTGTGCTTTGGGCGATTTTTTGGTCCTTTTCGCTCCTGTTCTTCGTC